>DATNEC010000425.1:0-10594 GCA_035606815.1 Pirellulales bacterium | reverse complement strand
GTCTCCTAACTCCTAACTCCTAACTCCTCCCCCTCCAGCCACTCGCCCGAAAACACTTCCACGGCCGGGCCGGTCATGTAGACATGATCGTTGGCCGACCACTCCAGTTCCAAATCGCCGCCGGGCATGTGAACCAGCACGTTGCGGCCGGTCTTGCCGGCCAGCACCCCCGCCACGCAGACCGCGCTGGCGCCGGTGCCGCAAGCCAATGTCTCGCCCGAGCCTCGCTCCCAAACTCGCATCCGCACTTCGTTCGGCGAGACGACCTCGACGAACTCGGCGTTCACGCGCCGCGGAAAGTGCTTGTCGTGCTCGATCTTGGGACCGATCCCGAGCACCCAGTCGTCCGACAGCTTGTCGACGAACGTGACGCAATGCGGGTTGCCCATCGACACGCAGGTCACATCCAGCGTGCGGTCGCCGATCGGCAGCCTGGCGCCGACGACCGGCTCTCCGGCCAGCGTGGTGGGGATTTCGGCCGCCTTCAAAATCGGCTGGCCCATGTCGACTCGGGCCCGCTCGACCCGGCCGTCGACCAGTTCCAGGCCCAATAGCAGCACGCCGCGACCGGTCTCGATGGCCATCGAAGTTTTCTTGGAAATCCCGCGGTCGTAGACGTACTTGGCGACGCAGCGGACGGCGTTGCCGCACATTTCGGCCTCGGAGCCGTCGGCGTTGAACATCCGCATCCGGGCGTCGGCCGTTTTCGAAGGGCCGATCAGCACCAGCCCGTCGCCGCCGACGCCAAAATGCCGGTCGGCGATCTTTTTGGCAAGTGCCGCCGGGTCGTCGGGCTGCGGTTCGGCGAAGCAATTGACGTAGACATAGTCATTGCCGGCGCCCTGCATTTTGGTGAATCGCATCGTCGGCCAATCCGCTCGTTGTGGGGGTATCTGAGAGGTACGCAATTTTAGGCGTTTCCATGAGCGAGGGCAACGCGGGTGTGGGGATAGGTCATGCGCTCGCTCGCCAAGCCGCCGAGAAGCTAAGATGGTACTTCGGCCTGCGCGCCAATACGTAAGCTCGGACGGCGATGCTGCCCGGAGATGGCCACTTTTCGTTGGGCATCTTCGGTCAAATTGGCAATCTTCGGCAAAGACCGTGGGCCGTTGATGCGAAACGAGCGAAGGCGGCCATTTTTCGTTGGGCATCTTCGGTCAAGTTGGCAATCTTCGGCAGAGACCGCGGGCCATCGATGCGAACGAGCGAAGGCGGCCGTTTTTCGTTGGGCATCTTCGGTCAAGTTGGCAATCTTCGGCAAAGACCGTGGGCCATCGATGCGAACGACCGAAGGCGGCCATTTTTCGTTGGGCATCTTCGGTCAAGTTGGCAATCTTCGGCAAAGACCGCGGGCCATCGATGCGAACGAGCGAAGGCGGCCATTTTTCGTTGGGCATCTTCGGTCAAGTTGGCAATCTTCGGCAAAGACCGCGGGTCATCGATGCGAACGAGCGAAGACGGCCACTTTTCGTGGGGAATCTTCGGTCAAGTTGGCCACCTTCGGTTTGCTGGAATTCATCGGCAAATCTGGATATAATGGCACGCAGCCTACCCCACCTGCGCGAGGACCGCGACTTTCCTGCCTGTCGGTTCGAGCGGGCCGTTCGACACAATCCATGAGCTTGTTGATGCGTCTTTCGCCGTATCTGCTATCGTTGCTGTTGCTCGCCAACCAGGGTTTGCAAGCCGGCGAACCAGCGGCCAACCCCGCCCTGGCCGAAGCCTTCGCGGGCCAGGTCAAGCCGTTTTTGAAGAAGTATTGCACCCATTGCCACGGCGGAGAAAAGCCCAAGGCCGATCTGGCGCTCGATAAGTATCTCGACCAGGCGGCCGCCGCCAAGGACCGCGAGGTTTGGGAACACGTGCTGGAAAACGTTCGCGACGGCATCATGCCCCCCGATCCCGAGACGAAGCCCGGCCAGGCCGAACGCGACGCGGTGGCCGGCTGGATCGAAAAGCAATTCACCCAGGTCGATTGCGGCTTGAAGAAAGACCCTGGGCGGGTCACGATCCGCCGGCTGAACCGGGCCGAGTACAACAACACGGTGCGCGATCTGTGCGGCGTCGATTTCCGCCCGGCCGATGATTTTCCGGCCGACGACGTGGGCTACGGCTTCGACCACATCGGCGACGTGCTTTCGATGCCGCCGATTCTGCTGGAAAAATATCTGAATGCCGCCGAGCAGGTCGTCGACAAGGCGATCTACGTGCATGGACCCGAGAAGACGCCGCTGCATCAGTTCGAGGCGGCCGAAGTCGGGCATGAAGGAGGCGGCGGAGCGCACGGCAGAGGCTGGGGCCTGCATTCGACGGGCGAAGTCTTCGTCGAATTCGACTTCCCGGCGCCGGGGCGGTATGCGCTGCGCGGCAAGGCCTTCGCCCAGCAGGCCGGCTCTGAGCCTGCGCGGATGGCGTTCCGCCTGAACGGAAAAGAGGTGCATGTGGCCGACGTGACCGCGGTCGACACCGAGCCGATGATGTATGAGAAGCAAGTCCGCATCGGGCCGGGCAAGAAGCGCTTCGGCTTGGCCTTCATCAACGACTTTTACGATCCCAAGGCGCCCGACCCGAAGGCCCGCGACCGCAACTTGTACATCGACTCGTTGGAAATCCAAGGCCCGCTCGACGGCCCGCCGCCCCCGTTGTCCGAGTCGCACAAGCGAATCATCTTCGTCAAGCCCGACAAAAAGAACCACCGCGAATGCGCCGAGAAGATCATCAAGGTCTTCGCCAGCCGGGCCTACCGCCGCCGCGCGACCGCGGACGAGATTTCGCGGCTGGTGAAATTCGTCGAACAGGCGGAACAGCACGGCGAGAGCTTCGAGCGCGGCATTCAGTTGGCGATGGAGGCGGTATTGGTCTCGCCCTATTTCCTGTTCCGCGTCGAACTCGACCGCGAGCCGAACAATCCCCAGGCGATCCATCCAGTCGACGATTTCGAGCTGGCCGCGCGGCTGTCGTATTTTCTTTGGAGCAGCATGCCCGACGATGAGTTGTTCCGCCTGGCCGCCCAAGGCAAGCTGCGCGAGGGCGATACGCTGGCCAATCAAACGCGGCGAATGCTCAAAGACCCGAAGGCGCGGGCCTTGGTCGACAACTTTGCCGGCCAGTGGCTGGAAATCCGGCGGCTGAAAACGATGACTCCCGACCCCAAGCGGTTCCCCGGCTTCGATGAAGACTTGCGGCAGGCGATGCTCAAGGAAACCGAGTTGTTCTTCTCTTCGGTCGTGGAAGAAGATCGCAGCGTGCTCGATCTTCTGGACGCCGATTACACGTTTTTGAACGAGCGGCTGGCCAAGCACTACGGCATCGGCGGCGTCGCCGGGCAAGAGTTTCGCCGGGTCAAGCTCGACAACCCCGACCGCGGCGGGCTGGTGACGCAGGCCAGCGTGCTGACCGTCACCTCGAACCCCACGCGCACCTCGCCGGTCAAGCGCGGCAAGTGGATTCTGGAAGAGTTCTTTAATTCGTCGCCGCCGCCTCCGCCGCCCGAGGCGGGCGAGTTGAAGGAGGACGACAAGACCGTGCTCAGGGGTTCGCTCAGGCAGCGAATGGAGCAGCACCGGGCCAACCCGAGCTGCGCCGCATGCCACGCGCGGATGGACCCGTTGGGCTTCGGGCTGGAGAATTTCGACGCCATCGGCGCCTGGCGCGAGCGCGACGGCGAGTTCGCCATCGACGCCGCGGGGACGCTGCCCGACGGCTCGTCGTTCAAGCGGCCCAGCGAATTGAAGGCGATCCTGAAGCAAAAGAAGGCCGATTTCGCCCGCTGCCTGAGCGAAAAGATGCTGACCTACGCGCTGGGGCGCGGGTTGGAGTATTATGATAAGTGCGCGGTCGACGAAATCGCCGGCAAGCTGGCTCAAAACGACTACAAGTTTTCGACGCTGATTCTGGAGATCGTCGCCAGCGATCCGTTCCAACTCCGCAGAGGCAAAGGAGCCGAATGATGCACAAACCTTGGCAAGTTTCTCGGCGTGCGGCGCTCAAAGGGCTTGGGACGGCGATCGCCCTGCCGCTGCTAGACGCGATGCTGCCGGCGACGGCGTTCACGGCCTTCGGCCGGGCGCTGCAAGCGGCCGAGGCCGCCAAGAAGACGCCCAACCGAATGGCGTTTCTCTACGTGCCCAACGGCATCCACATGCCCGACTGGACGCCGGCGAACGTCGGCGCCGATTTCGACTTGCCGCCCATTTTGCAGCACGTCGCCAAGTTCAAAAACGACTTCATGATTCTCAGCGGCCTGGCCCAGGACGGCGCCCGGGCCCACGGCGACGGCGGCGGCGACCACGCCCGAGCGATGGCCAGCTTTTTGACCGGCTGCCATCCGCGAAAGACGCACGGCGCCGATATCAAGGTCGGCGTTTCGGCCGACCAGGTGGCCGCGCAAAAAGTCGGCCAGCAGACGCGGTTCGCCTCGTTGGAGTTGGGCTGCGAGCCGGGCGCCCAGAACGGCAATTGCGACTCGGGTTATAGCTGCGCCTATTCGGCCAACAGCTCGTGGAAAACCGAATCGACTCCGGTGGCCAAGGAGGTCAATCCGCGGCTGGTTTTCGAGCGATTGTTTTCCGACGGCCAGCAGGGCGAATCGAAAGAGGCCCGTGCCAAGCGCAACCAGGCCCGCAAAAGCGTGCTCGATTTCGCGCTTGAAGACGCCAACCAACTCAAGGGCCGCTTGGGCGCGACCGATCAGCGCAAGCTCGACGAATACCTGTCCACCGTCCGAGAACTGGAGCAGCGGATCAACCGCGCCGAGCAAGCCGCGGACGAAGGACTGCCGAACTTCAAAAAGCCCGCCGGAGTGCCGGGGGATTACGGCGAGCACATTCGCTTGATGGCCGATCTAATGGTGCTGGCTTTCCAAACCGATTCGACCCGCATCAGCACCTTCGTGCTGGCCAACGAAGGGAGCAACAAGAGCTACTCCTTCATCGGCGTCTCGGAAGGGCATCACGACCTGTCGCATCACGGCTATGACAAGGAAAAGCAGGCCAAGATCAGCAAGATCAACCAGTTCCACGTCGACCAGTTGGCCTATTTCCTCGAAAGGCTGAAAGCGACCCCCGAAGCGGGCGGCAGCCTGTTGGATCACGCGATGGTCGCCTACGGCAGCGCGATCGGCGACGGCAACGCCCACAATCACGACAACTTGCCGATTCTGCTGGCCGGCCGCGGCTGCGGCACGCTACGGCCGGGCCGGCACGTTCGCTACGAGAAAGAGACGCCGCTGAATAATCTCTGGCTCTCGCTGCTCGATCGCATGGAATCGTCGATCGACCAACTCGGCGACAGCAACGGGCGGTTGAACGAGCTGTCGGCTTAGCAGCAATCCCTGGGCGGACGGATTCCATTGCGCCCCTGGTAGCACAGCCGCCGGACGCCGATGGCGGCCAGTCCGCCAAGCGCCAGTGCCCCATAGTAGGCCACGAACCAGATCTTGAAGACCACCGTCTCGTCGCCCACGCCCAGTTGGCCATTGACGGCGTAAAAAGAGAGGATCGGCGTGACCCACAGCGCCCAACCGCCGGACGACAGGCAGCCGATGGCAAAGGCCCGCTTGGCCCCGCGCCCGTAGATGATCCCCGCCAGGATCGCTCCCGGCGTGGCCATCGCCACGGCGCCCAACGCGTAAACGCTCACCACGTCGGGCACCGCGAACAGCACCATGCAGACGATAGCGACCAGAAAGGTCAGCAGGAACAACGTCTTGAGTCGGAATCGCACGTCATGGCTCCTTCCGCCGCTTGGTCTTCGATCGCTTCGTGCAAAGCAAGCTAGGGGCGGCAATCGGCCGTGTCAATAAAGCTAGCAACGTCTTGAAACCGGTTTGCTGCAAAAGCGGTGCGCCGGGTTACAATGCCTCTACGGGCCGTCGCTTCCAACTCAAAGTCTTGCCATGCTGCTGTCGTTTCATGTTTGAGTTTCTTCGCCGCAGACGCGGTCACCGCCTGTTGCTCGCCGCCGTCTTCGCGCTGGCCGTTTTTTCGACCTCGCCGTCGATCGCGCAAAGCAAGCGCGACAAGCCGAAGGCCGCGGCAAATGCGCCGACCGACTATCGCTCGCAGAATTTCTACATCCACACCGATCTTTCCGCCGAAGACGCCAAGGATTTGCTCGAACGGCTGGAAACGATGCTCTCGATCATTTCGAGCTATTGGGCGCGGCCTTGCTTCGGCGTGATCGAGTGTTACGTCGTCGAGGATCTCAGCCATTGGCCGCCAGGGATGCTGCCCGAGGAGGGCCTGGAGTACGTCCGGGCGGGCGCCGGCGTGACGGTGATCACCAAGGTTTCGAAAGGCGGCGCGTTCCTGGCCAAGTCGGTGGTCTACGCGGTGGCCGACCGCGGCACGCCCCAGCATGAGGCCGTCCATGCCTATTGCGGGCAGACGTTCGGCACGACCGGCCCGGTCTGGTACAGCGAGGGCATGGCCGAAATGGGCCAGTATTGGCACAAGGACGAATGGAGCAAGAGCGGGACGGTTTTTCAGAGCGTCCACATTCACGACGTGGTGCTGGACTATCTCCGCGGCAGCGAACCCAAGAGCCTGAACGACATCGTCAACGGCGAAGAGTTCACCGGCGACTCGTGGCAGAACTATGCCTGGCGCTGGGCGCTGTGCCACCTGTTGGCCAACAACCCCAACTATGCGCCGAAGTTCCGCCCGCTCGGCTTGGCGCTGCTCAAAAAAGAACCCACCAGCTTCGAGGCGGTCTATGGCGACATGGCCAAGGAAATCATGTTCGAATACCGCTTCTTTCTCAAGCATCTCGAACAAGGCTACCGGGCCGATCTGTGCAGTTGGGATTGGAAGCGGAAGTTCCGCCAGCCGAAAGGCAGCGCCACCATCACCGCCAAGATCAAGGCCGACCGCGGCTGGCAGCCTTCGGGAGCGATCGTCGCCGCGGGCGTCAACTACGAATATAGGGCGGCCGGAACCTGGCAGACCGCGAAAGACGGCCCGCCGCTCTCCGGCGACGGCGGCAAGGATGCTGGCGAAAAGGGCGATGGCGCCGGGCGGTTGTTAGGCGTCGTGATGAACATGGCCGATTATCAACTGGGCGAGCCGATCGAATTGGGCGCCGACGGCTCGTTCAAGGCGCCCGCCGACGGGCAGCTTTATCTGCGCTGCGGCGACAAGTGGGGCGAACTGGCCGACAACAAAGGCACGCTGACGGTCAAGCTCAAGGCAAGCGGAAAAAAAGCCAACGGATCGGCGGACTGAAAGCCTATCCGAGAACTCCCTCTCCCTCTGGGAGAGGGCCGGGGTGAGGGCGTGTTGATGAGGCGATTAGCCCTCTCCCGAAGGGAGAGGGGATTCCGCCTTCCATCCTTTCGATCTCCATTGCACCAGCGCGACCATGGCGAAGATGCCGGCCAAGGCAGCAAACTGCAACAGCGTGACGCGCTCTTCGTCGAGCCAGCCCCAGACGAGCGCGCCGACCGGGACGAGATAAGTGACCATGCCGGCGAACAGCGGGCCTTGATCGAGCACCATCTTGTTGAAGATCAGCGTACCGACGCCTGTGCCCAACACGCCCAGGATCGCCAGCGACGCCAGCGCCAACGGCAGCCTTTCCCTCGCCGCCGTCGCGGGCGAGTCGAGCGCCGCGGCGGCCGGCAGTAAGACAAGCGCGGCGGACGACAGCATGACGGCGGAGAGCGGCAGCGAGGCCACGTGCCGCAATTGCCGCCGGATGCAGACGTTGGCCAGGGCGTAGCACAGCGGCACCGAGAGGGCCAGCAGCAGATCGACGGCCGGTATCTGCCGGTCGACGCCGTCCTTGGTCAGCAGACCCATGCAAGCCAGCCCTCCAAGCACGCCGACGAGTTCGCGCCGGCTGGGATACACGCCGAGCAGCGGAATCGAGCAGACGATCGTCAACAGCGGCACGAAGCTGACCGTCGTGCCGATGAAGCCGCTGCCGTGCCGCTCGATCAACCAAGGTTGGACCGTGTAGGGCCAAGCCAATCCCGCCAGTACGACGAACGTCATCGCCGCGAGGTCTTTTCGCTCGAGCGTCCAAGGCAATCGCTTGGCGAACCAGATAACCGCCAGCACCGCCGCGCCGCCCAGCACTCGCCCCGCGCCGACCTCCAGCGGCGAGAAGACCAGCGAGGCCTTTTTCATCAAAATGAAGCTGCTGCCCCAGATGAGACATAGCAGGGAGAACAACAGATAAGGCATCAGCGAACTCTACCGCAGATTCTCAAATGTCGCGATCAGCAGTTGGGCGGCGCGGTCGAGCTGCTCTTCGTCGGTGTACCAGCCGAGCGAAAGCCGCACGGTCCCGCGGGCGACGGCCGGCTCGAGCCCGATCGCGGCCAGAGTGGCCGACAGGTGCGTCGAGCCGGAATGACAGGCGGCGCCGGTCGAAGCGCACAGTTCGGGAATTCGCCGCAGCATTTCGCCGGCCACCACGCCGGGAAAGTTCACGCTCAATGTGTTCGGCAGCCGCTGCGCCTGTCCTCCGTTGACCGAAAGGCCGGGGCCGATCGCGTCGCGCAGGCGGCCGAGCAGCCGATCGCGCAAGCGCGTCAGTCGGTCGTCGGTTTCCGTAAGGCCCGCTTCGGCCAGGCTGGCGGCCCGGCCGAGGCCGACGATGTAGGGCACGTTCTCGGTGCCGGCGCGCTGGCCCGCTTCGTGCCCGGCGCCGTGCAGCAGCGGTTCCAGCACGACTCCCCGGCGGACGTACAGCGCGCCGACCCCTTTGGGCGCATACATCTTGTGGCCGGCCAAGCTGAGCAAATCGACGCCGAGGTCGTCGACTCGCGTCGAGAGCTTGCCCGCGGTTTGGGCCGCGTCAGTGTGCATCAGCACTCCGCGGCGGCGGCAGATTTCGGCAATCTCGCGGACCGGCTGGACGACGCCGATCTCGTTGTTCGCGTGCATCACGCTGACCAGCAGCGTATCGGTCCGCAGCGCGGCCTCGATTTTCGCGGGATCGACCAGTCCGCGGCGGTCGACGCGCGCCACGGCGACTTCCATTCCCAGCCGCTCCAGAAATCGGGCAGGCTCGACCACGGCCGGATGCTCGAACGCCGAGATCACCAAATGGCCTTGCAAGCGGCCGGCAGCGGGCGAATCGCGTCTGGCCCAGTCGCGGTTGCGGCCAGAGGCCAAGGCGCGGGCGAATGCCGCGCCCTTCAAGGCCAAGTTGTTGCTTTCCGTGCCGCCGGAAGTGAACACGATCTCGTCGCGATTGGCCCCCAGGAATTGGGCGACGCGGGCCCGAGCGTCTTCGACGGCCTCGTGGCAGGCGCGGCCCAAGGCATGGCTGCTGGAAGGATTGCCGTAGTGCTCGGCCAAGAAGGGCAGCATGGCTTCTTGGACGGCGGGGGCGATCGGCGTCGTGGCGTTGTAGTCGAGATAGATGGACTTCATGCCGCCATTCTAGCCAGATCGCGCGCCAGACCCTACAAGCCGAAGCGGCGGCCAAAACAAAGCCGCCCTGGGCGAGCCTTCATGGCTGGCCCAGGGCGCCTTGTCGAATTTACCAGGTTGTTCGTCGCCTTAGCGGCTTTGACGCATCGCGGGCACGACGCGCTTCTGCACGTCGGTCTCCAACACGCCGAACGCCTGTTCATGGCGCTGCAGCGTCAACTGCAAAGCGTGCAGCATTCGCTTGGCCGTGAAGAAGTTGGTCACGATCCGCTGGTTGACGACCACCGGCTCCGTCGGCACGCCGAACGGCTGCGGATTGAGGCCGAAGTCGATGATCAGCTCTTCGGGCGTCCCGGTGACGCGGCAGAAGTTTGCGTACATCGCGATCAGCTTCGAATCGTCGACTTTGACCTGCTGCGGGCGCGCCGCTTCGGCGGCCGGCGCCGCGGCCTCGGGTTGCTTTTCATGTTCGGGCTTGTCGGTTTCACTCGCCACGGAAGACTCCTTTGATTTCGCCATTTTATCATCCCCTATCCCATCGCGCCGCCAAGGCGCCGATGCATGTTTAACAGAGTTTAACTTAGAATCAACATGAGGCCAGTAGCGGCAAGCCCCAATCGCCTCAATCCTTCAACTTTCCCGCGAATCCCAGCGGTTCGAACAGCTTGCCGCGGATCACCTCGACGAACTTGACCGCGGAAATCTCCTCGAACGCCAACAGCACCTTGCGAGCCCCGATCGTGTCCGGCGTCTTGCGCTCGACCAGCAGCATCGTGCCGCTGGCCAGGAAGCCGTCGAACGGGATTTGCTCCTGAAACTTCGTCACCAGCACGCCCCGGCACGGCAGCTCTTTGGGCCAATTCTCGAAACAGTGCTTCCAAGGCGAAGGGCCTTCCATGGTGGGGCTACCATGCCTTTCAACAAGCTAACGTCTTCCGAAGCGGAACAACCAATGCTAGCACTCTGCCGGCGGCGGGGGCGGTCGCTGAATGGATAAATGAGCAAAGTTTGAGGGCGATTGTGCCGATTATGTCGGCCAGAGGAGAAGGGAATGCCTGTGCGACGAGTTTTCGCTGTGATCGATTCATTGCGACGCCCCTGCGCCGCTGCAAGCGTGGCCCTGGGTTTTGTTTTTCAGGTCTTTCCGGGAGGCGACGATTGCCGAGCCGAAGGGCCGAGGCCGCTCCCGGAAGTCGTGAATAATGGAGTTT
>DATNEC010000414.1:0-3348 GCA_035606815.1 Pirellulales bacterium | reverse complement strand
CGTTGAGCGGGCGAAGCACTAAATGCGGCATCCAGCGCGCGCCGTCGTAGACCAGCTCCAGCTTGTCGACGTCGAACTCTCCGCTGGGCATGAATTTTTGCCATTCGTCCTGCCACGACTGCGGCAAAGCCGACTTCAATTGCGAAGCGAACAGCAGCCGCCGCCCCTCGGCTTTCAGGCTGCAAGGGCTGTTCGGCGAATACCCCTCGCGCTTGAACTCGGTCACGTGCAGCGTCGTTTGGCCGCTGGCGGCGCTGGCTTCGGAAATAGACAAACCCTGTTGGTTGCACTGGAAGACCGCGCGCAGATCGGTCAATGGGTACGGCAACCGCGGATCGTCGATCCGGCCGCGGTTGACCTGGCCGGCGATCTCGAAGCCCAGCGCAGGACGGGCGGCCGGGTCGCGATAGACCGAAAACCGGCCCTTCATCTGCGCCCGCAGCGACCCCAGCTCCGCCAGCCGCCGCGAGGCGATGCCGGGAAGCGAACGCGTCAGCTCCGGCGAGAATTCGAGTTCTTCGATCGTCCCCGCGAGCGACCAGCGCTCGCCGCTGGGGGCGAAGCTGGCAGCGACTTCGGCGCGGCGCAGGTGGTCGCCCGAGAGACGACCATGGATCTGCATGGCGACGCGTCCGTCGGCCGACGCAGGCGCCCGGTCGTCTGGCTCGAATTCGAGCTGCGCGTCGCGCAGCGTGTACGTCCCGCTCTGGTTCTTCAGCGGATCGGAGATTTCAACGGTCCCATTTTCGATCATGCCCCGCGGCGGCGTCTTGCCCAGTTTCGGCAAGGGAAACAGCCGGGCCGCGCTCCACGAGCCGTCGGCGCGGTGCGTGACGCGAATGGTGGGCCGCCGGATGTCGATCGTCGAAATCGACAGCTCGCCTTGCACTAGTTCCTGCCAATCGATTGCCGAGTGCAGGAAGATCTCTTCGATGTAAGCCAGCTCGGCGGTCGGCCCGCTGACGCCCGGCTCGGCGATCGACAACCCGCGAATCTCGATGCCTTGGCCGGAGATCAGCCGCGCCGAGCGCACGCTGACGGTCAGCTCGGGATACTGCGCGGCGATTTTGGCTTCGACGCGGCGGCGCACTTCGTCGTCGATGCGATGATAGAAGAACAGCACCGCGGCGGCCGCTCCCGTCAGCGCGATGAGCGACCCCCACTTGCAACTCGACCAGCAGCAGCGGATCAACCGTCGGATGATGGCGAAATCCTTTGCACCAGCGCCGCGGCGGCCAGCGTCATCAGACTGAGCACGGCCGGATCGCGGTAGCGTATCGAACTGACGAACACGGTATGCAGCAACGTCAAATAAACCGCCGGCAGCCAGGCCAGCACGCAAGGCCAGCCCCGATGGCGCAATCGCCAAGCCGCGCAAACGGCCAGCGCCATCGCCGGCGCGTAAGTCGCCAGCACGGCCAGCCGCAACGGCCAGTTGCGAAACTCTGGATCGTTGGGCCAGACGTTCCAGAGCCGCAACACTTTGACCAGCGCCAATTGCGCGGTGCGGCCCGGATGCGCCGCGGCCCAATCGAGCGCGGCGTCGCGCATGCGGCGATCGAGCCGGTACTCGAACGGTTCCGTTCGGCCCGCGTTTTCGAGTTCGGCCTTGCGTTCGTCGGCTTCGAATCGGGCGACGAACGACATCTCGCTCGATCCGTCGGCTCGCGGGTTCAGGCCGTCGTAGAGACTGGCCCCGAGCTGCAAGGTCGTCGGCACGAAATGGCCGATGACCTGCGCATTGCGAATCCACCACGGCGCCATCGTCAGCATGAGCGTCGCCAGCATGATCACGCCCAGACGCAAATGCTTGGCCCGCTGGCGGCCGAAGACGACCCCTGTCGCCACGGCGAACGGCGCGAACAGCAGCCAACTTGGCCGCATGAGCGTGGCCAACCCGGCGAGCGCGCCGGCCAGCGCGGCCAGCCAAGCGCCGCGCCGCGCCGTCGCCGCTTGCCAACCGGCGGCCGAAGCGGTGAGTTGGGCGAGCATCAACGGGCAGAAGGGCGCCTCGCTAAGCACGAATACGCTATCGCCGATGGCGCCCGGGTAGATGCTGGCCAGGCACGCCGCCACAAGGCCCGTCGGCGGACCGAATAATTGACGGCCGAGTCCATAGACGGCCGCCACGGCCAACGTCCCGCAGATCGCGCTCAGCGCGCGCGCCCACGACACCGGCGGCTCGTCGCCGGCGAGTTTGAACAGCCCGGCGAGCAGCAGCGGATAGCCGGGCATCCGCACGACGGCCGCATCGGGCGAGCCGTACTGATACGGCTCGCCGCGCGCGAGTTGCCCGGCGAGCGTCCAATAGGCTTCGCTATCGCCGAACGCGAAGCACCGCTCGGGGCCGAGCCTGGCTTGCCACCACGAACCGGCCGCCAGGCGCAGCGCCAGCGCAACGGCCAGCACGCACGTCAGACGTGCGTAGTGATTTCGCAGGATCGCGTGCAACGAAGCGCCTATTGACCCGAGCCTGAAATGAACGAAAGCGGCGTATGCTACGAAGTTTACGCGAAATCGGTCAAGGCAGGTTTGGCGATCGCAGCGTCCCATCGACGCCGCGGCCGGGCGGACATTCCTGTTTGCCCTGCCAACAGCTCGTTCCGGCTCTCCCGCATGCGACGGAACTATCGAGCGGAAAACCGTTTACTTGCGATTTCGCCCCGATATACTCGATGGCTTGCCGCGATTGCGCCCAGCCCTCTCAGGCCAGGACGGCCCGAACTCTACCGCACGAGGAAACGCTTGAATGAATGCTCGTACCCTGTTTGTGGCAAGCTGTATTGCCCTGATTACCTCAGCTTTCACATTTATCATCCGCGGCGATATCTTGCCGGATCTGGGCGTCGATTTCGGCTTATCGCAGGAGAACCGCGGTTGGATCGCCAGTGGCGCGTTCTGGGGCATGGCTGCGTCGATGCTCTTCGGCGCCCCCTTGTGCGACCTGCTGGGGATGAAGAGGATCCTGTTTCTGGCCTTCACATGTCATATGGTCGGGGTGTTTGGCACCATCTTCGCGCCGCACGGGGATTGGGCGTTTCGGGTTCTGTTCGCTTCAACGTTCCTGGCCGGCTGCGGCAACGGCTTCGTCGAAATCGCCATCAACCCGCTGGCGGCGACATTGTTTCCCGATAAGAAGACGCATTATTTGAATATTCTGCATGCCTGGTGGCCGGGGGGGCTGGTGTTGGGCGGTCTGATCGCCCGCTACATGGGCAAGGGCCTCGACCTCGGTTTCGCGAAGTTCGACGGGCTGGGTTACAACTGGCAAGTGCTGATGGGTTTGATCGCCGTACCCGGCGTGATCTATTTCGTGTTGTGCATGGTGCAAAAGTTCCCCGAGACCGA
>DATNEC010000409.1:0-4000 GCA_035606815.1 Pirellulales bacterium | reverse complement strand
CCAGCCCGAAGGCGAAGCCGGTCACTTGTTCGGGATCGTAGCCGACCGCCTTCAGCACGTGCGGATCGACCATGCCGGCGCCTCCCATTTCGATCCAGCGGTCGTTCCAACTCATGTCGACCTCGACGCTCGGCTCGGTGAACGGAAAGAACGACGGCCGGAAGCGAATGTGGACGTCGCCGCCAAAGAAACTACTGGCGAACAGCCGCAACACGCTCTTGAGATCGGCCATCGTCACCTGCCGGTCGACCAGCAAGCCTTCGATCTGGTGGAACATCGGGTAGTGCGTGGCGTCGGCCGTGTCGGGCCGGTAGACGCGGCCGAGCGAGATGATCCGCACCGGCGGCGGCGTGGTTTCCATCACCCGGATTTGCACCGTGCTCGTCTGGCTGCGCAGCAACAGCGGCGGCTCGCCGGCGATGGTCACATGGCCGGCCGATTTCGCCAATGCCTGGGCGGTCGAGAGATAAAAATTCTCCAGCGGGTCGCGGGCCGGATGTTCGGCCGGAATGTTGAGCGCCTCGAAGTTATGCCGCTCGTCTTCGATTTCCGGGCCTTCGGCCACCGTGAAGCCGAGCCGGCCCATGATCTCCTTGAGATCTTCGATCGTCTGGGTGATCGGATGCAGGTGGCCGAGACGGAGCTTGTTTTCGAGGCGGGCCCCGTTTGGTGAGTTTTTGACCCAGCCTGGGAGCGTCGGATCAACCGTGAGAGTCCCTTGCCCGGAACTTTGGCTCGTCCCACGGGCTTGCATAGACTTAGCGACTGAAAGCGCCGCGGCCCCCGAGCTAACAGTTCGTCCTTCCGCATGGAAAGGTACGATTCTAGCAATTGCGGCTTCGAACGCCGCATCGATGGCCTGTTTGACCTCATTAAAATGTTTGCCGGCCGCCGGCTTGTCATCTTTGCCGATCGCTCCCAGCCCCTTCTGCACGGCCTTCAACCGGCCGCTCTTGGCGCCGAGGAATTCGATCCGGGCGGCTTCGAGACTTTCAGCGTCGCCCGCGGCCTGGAACGCGCCTTGGGCGTCGGCTTGAAGCTGATCGAGTTCGGCCAGGAATTCGGCGAGTGCCACGTTCGCGCCTTATGCCAAGTAAATTGTAGGGCGGGCAACGCCCTATGGGCTGCCGCGCATTGGCCGCATCGTAGCAGGCACGCTCCGCGTGCCGTAGCCCATTTGGTATTCAAAGAGTCGCTGCGATCCGATCAATGGCGGCGTCGAGCTAGCCGTCTTTTCCCGCCGCGGTTGCGGCACGCGGAGCGTGCCTACTACTTAGCCCACAGCGTAAAAGAACAGGAGAGGCAGGTCTAGCGGAGACCCGTCTCTCCTGGGGCGTTTTCTTTGTCCAGCGCCGGCCCCTGGGCTTGGAAACTCGCTAGGCCGACAGCGACTGCTTGACCAGGGCCACGACGGCGTCGAACGCGGGCGGATCGGCGATGGCCATTTCCGAGAGCGTCTTGCGGTCGAGCGTCAGCCCGGCCTTGCCGAGGCCGTGGATGAATTCGCTATAGCGCAGTCCGCGTTCGCGGACGGCGGCATTGATGCGGATGATCCACAGACTGCGGAAATCTCGCTTGCGTGCGCGGCGATCGCGGAACGCGTAGACGCCGGCGCGGACCAGCGTTTCCTTGGCGGTGCGGAATAGGCCGCCGCGGCCCCCGCGATAACCTTTGACTTTGCGGAACAGACGCTTTTTGGCTTGCGTCCGCGCCGCGCCTTTCATGGACCTCATGGCAGTTCAATCCTTCCTACGGAATCAAGGCCCAGGCTTAATAGCTATTGCCGCACAGCGAGCGGGCGACCCGCTTCGATTCGAGCGTGACCGTGGCGGCCGTGCCGCGCAGGTTGCGCCGTCGCTTTTTCGACATTCCGGCGGCCAAGTGGCTAGTGCCGGCGCGGCGGTGCATGGCCTTGCCCGTGGCGGATAGGCGAAATCGCTTCTTGGTTCCCTTGTGGGTCTTTTGCTTGGGCATGGCTCGCACCGTTTCTCGTTAGCCGGCAGAATCCAAAATTATCGAAGTCCGTCATTATAGGAGGTCGGCAGATTTCTGAAAGAGGGACGAGCTAGATTCCGCATGGAAGGTAGCCCCGGCACTCCGCGACGGGGAGCGAAGGCCACCTCGTCTTCGGCCGATCCAGATCTCCGCCACGGAGTGTCGGAGCTACATGCCGCGGAGCATCGGAGCGGTTCAAGCCGTCAATCGCCGCTCTCGGACTGAGCTTCCGTTCACAAGGCA
Organism: Pirellulales bacterium; assembly: GCA_035606815.1. Taxonomy (GTDB): domain Bacteria; phylum Planctomycetota; class Planctomycetia; order Pirellulales; family JAICIG01; genus JAICIG01. Next base: position 1,762 of record DATNEC010000409.1, on the reverse strand, counting down.
TTGAAAGATAATGACTTGCGGCAATCGCAACTTGACCCGGCTTGGCACGGCTCCTACAGTTCCGTCAGACGGAGCGGCCGCGCAAAGGCGCCCAAAGAGATATCAAAATCAGGTTACGAAAGCCTCTCGCCATGAGCTTGTCATGCGAGAGGCTTTTTTCATGCCCGCAGCCAGGTCGAGGCGGCCAGATGACGACGGACCCGTGGGGAATCGACGATGGATACGAAGATGTACACGGCCGCCTGCACGAAACCTCGTCAGAAACCCGAGACGCCATACTGGCGGCGATGGGCGCCGATCAAGAAAGGCCTCCCGCCGCGGACGACGCCGTTCGAGTGGTTCGCCCCGGACAAGCCGCTTCGCTCGGCGCGGGCGAACTGACGCTGGAGGACGGAACCCGGGTCGAAATCGCCGATCGGGCGCCGGCGGACCTGCCGCCGGGCTATCACCGCTTTCGCCCGCGCGGAAGCGAGAAGGAAACGCTGTTGATCGCCAGCCCTTGCGAATGCCGCCTGCCGCTGCATCCACTCTGGGGATGGGCCGTGCAGTTATATGCGGCGCGTTCGGCCGACAGTTGGGGCATCGGCGATTTCGCCGACTTGCGCCGCTTGGCCGAATGGTCGCGAACCCTCGGCGCGGGCATGTTGCTGGTCAACCCGCTGCATGCGACAAGTCCGGTTGACCCGCGACAGGCGAGTCCTTATTACCCCAGCAGCCGCCGCTTTCGCAATCCGCTTTATCTTCGCGTCGAAGAGGCGCCGGGCGCCAGCCAGGCCGGGCTGGATCTCGAATCGCCCGCCGCCGCCGGGCGGGCGCTGAATTTCGAGCGATACATCGACCGCTCCGCCGCGTTCGAACTGAAGCGGCAAGCGCTGGAAACGATCTGGGACCGTTTTTCAGGCGACGTCGAGTTCCATCGCTATTGCGCCGAGCAGGGCCGGGCGCTCGAAGAATTCGCGGCCTTTTGCTGCCTGGCCGAGCGGCATGGCGGCGATTGGCGACAATGGCCGGCCGAATGGCGCCGCGCCGACAAGTCCGCGATCCGCCGCGCCGCCGAACAGCAACCGGGCCGCTTCGCTTACCATCAATGGGTCCAATGGCTGCTCGACGAGCAACTGGCTCGAGCGGCGAAAGCGGCGCCCTTCGTCCAGGATCTGCCGATCGGCATTGATCCGGGCGGCGCCGATGCGTGGGTCTGGCAAGACGAGTTGGCCGCGGGCTGCTCGGTCGGCGCCCCGCCCGATATGTTCAATACGCTCGGACAAGACTGGGGCCTGCCCCCGTTCATCCCCCACAAGCTTCGCCAAGCCGGCTATCGCCCGTTCGTCGAGACCATCCGGGCGACGCTCCGCCATGCCGGCGGCTTGCGGATCGACCACGTGATGGGTCTGTTCCGGCTGTATTGGATTCCGCAAGGCATGGGCGCCCAACACGGGGCGTTTGTTCGCTATCGCCCCGAGGAGTTGCTGGCGATCGTGGCTTTGGAGAGCCAACGGGCGGAAGCGTTCGTCGTCGGCGAAGATCTCGGCACGGTCGAGCCGGGAGTGCGCGAACGGATGGCCGAGCACGGCTTGTTGTCTTACCGTGTGCTGTGGATGGAGGAAGGGCCGCCGCAGGAATATCCCGAGTTGGCGATGGTCGCCGTCACGACGCACGATCTGCCGACGATCGCCGGGCTTGAAAGCGGCCGCGACCTGGCGGCCCAAAAGTCGCTCCGCCTCAAGCCCAATGAAGAGGCCACGCAGAAACTCCGCCAGCGGCT
>DATNEC010000391.1:0-5465 GCA_035606815.1 Pirellulales bacterium | reverse complement strand
TCCCTTATGCGAAGTTGCGGCGTGCGGACTCGCATAACATGCGTCTTTCATCGCGTCAATTTCAAGTGGGCACAATGTGCGTCGCCGCAACCTGCCCCATCGCATCTAGAGTTCGCGTTGACCCTGCAGGCAAATAATCTTCATGGATCGCGAGGAATTCCTACAGCTATCGGCGAGAATCCTGATCGACCTAAACGTGCGAGCCGCAGGTTTTGGAATCACCTCCAACGATGCGTCATTTTAAATTACCGACGCATCGAGTAACTGAGATCCAAGTTATGCGTGCGCCGCACGAGAGATGCGCCACAACCGCGCCAACCCCGATCTCGACGATGCAGCGATTGAGACGTTGGTCGAGCTCTTAAGCGAAGCATTGAAGAAGTGAGCGATCTATGCCCTCACCTCAGCCCTCTCCCAGAGGGAGAGGGAGTTCTCAGATAGGATCTTAAAATCTTCTCAATGGGGAGAATAAGAACGTGGTATAGGGCGAGACCGACACGGGCATTTGGGCTCGCGGTAGCCTAAAGCCGATTGCGGGCGAGTGCAGGTATTCGCCCGTGACCTAAAGCTCGGATCAATAATTCATCCAGATGCACTCGACCGCGTCGGCCTTCGGGCCGTTGCCGACGTCGCGCTTTTTCGGGATGTGGACCAGCCGCCAGTCGCCGAACAATTCGTCGTATAATGGGCAAGCGTATCCCGAGAGCAATGCCTTGCCTTCGATCGAGTGCAGGGCCGCGGCCAACTGCCGATGTTCGTCATCGGTCATTTCGTAGGCGTACATGTCGGTCGCCCCCTTGCCGCGCGACATGTGCGGATAGGGCGGGTCGACGTAAAACAGCGTGCCGGGACCGTCGAGCGTGCGGATGGTCTCCAGGGCCGGGCGGCAGAGGATTTCGACGCGCCGCAGGCGATCGACGATTTTGGGCAACTCGTGGTCGATCACCGATAGAAAACCCGAGACGTTGTTGGCCAGCCCGCGGCGCGAGCGCTTGGTGGGCGAGGCCAGGTTCTTGCCGTCGCCGTCGCGCGACATCCGCCAGCGCATGAAGTCGCGACGGGCCAGTTCGACCTCGTCGGCCTCCGGCGGGTCCGCTTCGCAGCAGGCCCAGAACTCGGCTTCCGAATAGGGCGTGAGCTGCAGCCGCCGCACCAGTTCGGGGCCTTGCTCGCGGAGCACGCGAAACAGCCGCGTCAGCCGTTGGTCGATGTCGTTGTAGTAGTCTTCGCCGGGCGGCTTGTTGAGCAGCACCGACGCGGCGCCCGAATAGGGCTCGACGTAGCGCTCGTACTGCTCCGGGAACAAGCTGATGATTTTCGGCGCGATATAATATTTTCCGCCCCACCATCGCAAAGGCGGCCGCAATTCGGGCCGGTGGTTGGGGCCGCCGAGAGTGACGACGTCGGATTGGATTCTGGCGGACATCATGTCTCCTTGTGCCAGACGATTTTATCGGGGACGGCGCGCGGCGAGTAGCCCCCTTGAATCGCACCTGGCCCGCGGTCCTTGAGACGCGCCGCGTGCCGTGGTAATCTTGAGGGATTTTACGCCCTGCCCGCTGGCGATAGAGGGGGACCAGCGGAGTTTCGCGGGGACCGCTTTGCGAAACACCGCTTTTAGGGAATCACTGTTTTCACGGAATTACTGCTGAGGGGAATGGCGACGTGCCGCGACGCGACGATATCCACAAGATTTTGCTGATTGGCTCCGGGCCGATCATCATCGGCCAGGCTTGCGAGTTCGACTATTCGGGCGTTCAAGCCTGCAAGGCCCTACGCGAAGAGGGCTACGAGGTGGTGCTGATCAATTCGAACCCGGCCACGATCATGACTGACCCCGGCACGGCCGATCGCACCTACATCGAGCCGCTGACCTGGGAAACCGTCGCCAAGGTGATCGAGGCCGAGCGGCCCGATGCGTTGCTGCCGACCTTGGGCGGGCAGACCGGGCTGAATCTGGGCATGGAATTGGCGAGGCGCGGCGTGTTGGAGAAGTTCGGCGTCGAAATGATCGGCGCCCGGCCCGACGTGATCGCCAAGGCCGAGGAACGCGAGCAATTCAAGCAGGCGATGGAAAAAATCGGCCTGGCGGTCTGCAAGGGTCGCACCGTGCATACCTTGCAAGAGGCGCGGCTGGCCGTGCAAGAGTTGGGGCTGCCGTGCGTGGTGCGGCCCAGCTTCACGCTCGGCGGCAGCGGATCGGGCATCGCCTACAACCGCGAAGAATTCGACCAGAAGGTCCAATGGGGGCTCGATTGCTCGCCGGTCAGCGAAGTGCTGATCGAGGAATCGATCCTCGGTTGGAAAGAGTACGAGATGGAGGTCATGCGCGACGCGGACGACAACGTCGTGATCATCTGCTCCATCGAGAATTTCGACCCGATGGGGGTCCACACCGGCGACTCGATCACCGTCGCCCCGGCCCAAACGCTCTCCGACAAGGAATACCAGCGGATGCGCGACGCCTCGCTGGCCGTGATCCGCGAGATCGGCGTCGAAACGGGCGGCTCGAACATCCAGTTCGCCATCAATCCGCGCGACGGGCGGATGATCGTGATTGAAATGAACCCGCGTGTCAGCCGTTCGAGCGCGCTGGCCTCGAAGGCCACCGGCTTTCCGATCGCCAAGATCGCCGCCAAGTTGGCGGTCGGCTACCGGCTGCATGAGCTGGCCAACGACATCACGCGCGAGACGAAAGCCTGCTTCGAGCCGACGATCGACTATGTCGTCACCAAGATTCCGCGGTTCGCTTTCGAGAAATTTCCCGAGGCCGACGCCCAGTTGACCACGCAGATGAAGAGCGTGGGCGAAACGATGGCCATCGGCCGCACGTTCAAGGAGTCGTTCCAAAAGGCGCTGCGCGGACTGGAAGTCGGGGCCTTCGGCTTCGGCTGCGACGGCAAGGACTTGTGGTATACGCCCGAGCGCCCGTCGCGCGAAGAGATCCGCGCCAAGCTGGCCACGCCCAACGCCGACCGCGTCTGGTATTTGCGCTACGCCTTCAAAGACGGCATGACGGCCGAAGAGATCTTCGAACTGACCGCCATCGACCCGTGGTTTCTCGACAACTTGCAAGAAATCATCGAGCTGGAGGACGAGCTTCGCGGGCAAGCGGGACTGTCGGCCGTCAGCGATCCGCTCTTCAAGAAGGCCAAGCAGTTCGGATTTTCGGATCGGCAACTGGCCACGCTGTGGGACACGGCCGAAATGGCGGTCCGCGCCGAGCGTAAGCGCCGCGGGATCGTGGCCACGTTCAAGTCGGTCGACACCTGCGCCGCCGAGTTCGAGGCTTACACGCCGTATTTCTACTCCACTTACGAGGACGAAGACGAAACGCCCCCCAAGCCGAAAGGGGGCCGGCGGATCATGATTCTCGGCGGCGGCCCGAACCGCATCGGCCAAGGCATCGAGTTCGACTATTGCTGCTGCCATGCCAGCTTCGCCCTGCGCGAGTTGGGCATCGAGTCGGTGATGGTCAACTCGAATCCCGAGACGGTCAGCACCGATTACGACACCAGTGACTTGCTATTCTTCGAGCCGCTCACGACCGAAGACGTGTTGAACATCTGCGACCGGGTCGAGCCTGACGGCGTGATCGTGCAATTCGGCGGCCAGACGCCCTTGAACCTGGCGCGGGCCTTGGCGACGGCGGGCGCGCCGATCATCGGCACCAGCGTCGACACGATCGAGGACGCCGAAGACCGCGAGAAATTCGCCGAGTTGCTTGGCCGGCTCGGCTTGCGGCAGCCAGCCAATGGCATCGCGCGCACTCCGGAACAAGCCCGCGCCGAAGCGGCCAAGATCGGTTTCCCGGCCCTCGTGCGGCCCAGCTTCGTGCTCGGCGGCCGGGCGATGGAGATTTGCTACGACAATGCCCAGCTCGAACGCTTCATGGCCGATGCGTTCGCGGCGGCCCAAGGCAAGCCGGTGTTGATCGATCGCTTTTTGGAAGACGCCATTGAGGTCGACGTCGACGCCGTCAGCGACGGGCGGCGGACGATCGTGGCGGGCATCATGGAGCACATCGAAGAAGCCGGCGTCCACTCGGGCGACTCGGCCTGCGCCATTCCGCCCTACAGCTTGCCGGGGCCGGTCGTCGCCGAGATTCGAGAGGCGACCGAGCGGCTGGCCCGGCAGATGCAGGTCAAAGGGCTGATGAACATCCAGTTCGCCGTCAAGCTGGAAGACGGGCAAAACAATATCTACGTGCTGGAGGTCAATCCTCGCGCGAGCCGCACGGCGCCGTTCGTATCGAAGGCCATCGGCATGCCGCTGGCGAAGATCGCCGCCAAGATCATGGCCGGCGTCTCGCTCGACGAACAGGGCTGGCTGAGCGCGCCGATCCCTTCGCACGTCTCGGTCAAGGAAAGCGTGTTTCCATTCGTCAAATTCGCGGGCGTCGACATCGTGCTCGGCCCCGAAATGCGATCGACCGGCGAAGTCATGGGCACGAGCGAACGCTTCTCGATCGCCTTCGCCAAGAGCCAACTGGCCGCCGGCGTGGTATTGCCCAAAAGCGGCAACGTCTTCATGAGCCTCGCCGGCCGGACCAAGCATCGCGCGGTCGAACTGGGCCGAAGTCTTGCGGAGCTGGGTTTTCAATTGGTGGCCACCGAGGGCACCGCCCGGCTGATTCAAGAGGCCGGGATCGAAGTCAAAGTGGTCAAGAAGCTGCAGGAAGGGCACCCCAACCTGATCGACTACCTGATCGACGGGCAAGTGCGGTTGATTATCAACACGCCCAGCGGCAAAGGCGCCCGCACCGACGAAGGCCGGATTCGCGCGGCGGCCGTTTCGCACGGAGTGCCCTGCATCACCACCATTCCCGCGGCCGACGCGGCGCTGCTTGCCATGACGGCCTTGCGCGAGGAAGAAATGACGGTACAGGCGTTGCAAGATCGATTGTCTCCCGCCTCGATCGCCGGCCGGCCCCCGGTCGACGAGCAGGCCGCCGGGAGCCGGGGATAGAGAATCGACGAACGAGCGCGGCGAGCTTGGCTCATGCCCGAATCTTCTCCCTTGATCGTGTTGCTCGGCAGGCCGAACGGGGCCGGTAAATCAACGACCGCGCCGTCGCTCTTGAAGGGCGCTCTCAAGGTTGACGAATTCGTCAATGCCGACGTCATCGCTCAAGGACTTTCCGCTTTTCAACCGTAGCGCGCCGCCTTGGAGGCGGGTCGGATAATGCTTCGTCGCCTGAAAGCGCTTGCCAACCAGCGAGCCAGCTTTGCCTTCGAAAGCACGCTCGCCAGCCGCAGCTTCGCGCCGTGGATCGCGGGTTTGCGTTCGGAGGGGTATGAGTTCGCCTTGCTATATCTTTGGCTGCCGAGTCCCGATCATGCCGTGGCGCGCGTCGCCGAGCGAGTGAAGCTTTGTGGGCATGACGTGCCCGAAGCAGTCATCCGCCGTCGATATGTCGGGGAATTGCGGAATTCTTTCCAGCTTTATCAGCCCATGGCGGATAT
>DATNEC010000383.1:0-6854 GCA_035606815.1 Pirellulales bacterium | reverse complement strand
GGCCGGTGTCAAAGCCGGAACGACGTATGGCGCCACCGACGAACTGGGCCTGAGGGCCGTTGAGAACCGCGTCAGCGTGCCCGACTGGCATGCGACCATCTTGCATCTTCTCGGCTTGCGCCACGAGCAGCTTTTTGTCATGGAGGACGGCCTCCGAGAGAAATTGACGGGCGTCCAGGAAGCCCAAGTCGTGCAGGGGATCCTGGCATGAAATGCCAAGAACCCGCGCACAAACGCAGGCGCTAGGGCTAGGTGGGCGCCTGCCGTGACACGAACGGCCCTTTCTCGGCGCCATATGCCTTCCCGAAGCCAGATTTCGTACACTCTCTATACAGGAGGCATTTCCTTGGGATGCAACTTGATTCCGGCGGCAGCCCTGTTTGCGTTCATGATCCCGGCAGGTACGTTCGCTCAGGAGTACCGGAAGACCGTCACGGTCGAGATCTATCTGCCGGATGGCGCGAAGCTGTTTATCGAGGGTCAGGAGATGAAGTCCAAGGGGCCGAAGCGTCGCTTCGTGTCGCCGCCAATGCAGCCGGGCAAGTACGCCTACACCATCAAGGCGATCGTTCCCGGCCCAAACGGGCCGCGAACTGTCACGCGTCGGATCGACGTTCGGCCGGGCGACTTCGAATCGATCGACTTGCGCGACCCGGGCAAAGGGCCTATAATCGACGTCGAATATGAGCCAACGCCGCAGAAGGTGGTCGATGCGCTGCTGCGGTTGGCCAAAATAACCAGAAAGGACGTGGTCTGGGATCTCGGCTGCGGCGACGGACGCATCCCGGTGACGGCAGCCAAGAAGTACGGTTGCAAGACGTGCGGTTTCGACATGGATCCCGAACGCGTCAAGGATTCCCTCGCCAATGCGAGCCGGCACGGCGTGGAGCGGTTGGTCACGATTGAACAGCGCGACATCTTCACGCTCGACCTGAGCGCAGGACCGACTGTCGTCACGCTCTACCTGCTGCCGCGCCTCAACGCCAAATTGTTGCCGCAACTCCGCAAACTGCCGCCGGACGCGCGCGTCGTTTCGGTCGCGCATCGGATGGCCGATATCAAGCCGGACGAGCAAATCGTGGTTGATACCGAGTTGGGCGAGTTCGACGTCTATCTGTGGAAGGCCGAGACGCTTCGCGGCAATTGACTTTTCACGTTAATCCCATCGACCTCTTCAAGCGATTTCGAAATGAATCGGCAAACCATTCTCATCACGGGCGGCTACGGTTGCATCGGCGCCGAAACGTCCAAGTGGCTGTTGAGGAATACGGATGCTTCGGTCGTCGTTTGCAGTCGAAGCGTTAGCGAAGAACGCACCGAGCGGGTCTTTCACGACGTCAATCGCGAGCGTCTCACCCTCGTCAAGGCGGACGTGATCGATCGGCAAGCGATGCAGGAAATCCTCTTGAAGCACCAGGTCACGCGCATCGTCCACCTGGCCGCGTTACAGACGCCCGACTGCAACGCTCATCGGAACCTCGGCCTGCAAATCAATCTTGCCGGCACATTGAACGTGATCGAGGCGATGAAGGCCAGCGGATTGCGGCTGGAACGATACATCTTCGCCAGCTCGATCGCAGTCTACGGCCCTCGAGTATCGTACCCCGCCGGGCGAGTGCCGATGCTCGCCGAGCCCAAGCCGGTGAATCTCTACGGCGCCTGGAAATTGGCGGGCGAACACATCTCGAGACTCTTCTCCGAGGAAACGGGCGTTCCTACGGTCAGCTTGCGTCCCGGAGTGCTCTACGGCCCAGGTCGCGACGCCGGACTGACCTCGAGCCCAACGACCGCCATGAAGCGCCTCGCACTAGGGCGCGCCTATGAAATCCCTTTTCGCTCGCGGCAGGATTATCTGTTTGCGCCCGACGTCGGCGGCGCCATCGGGACTGCCGTTCTCGAACCGTTCGAGGGCTACAGCGTGTTTACGCTCCCCAGCTTGACGCTGACGACGGACGACATCGTCGAAAGCATGAGGCGGGTCGCGGCCGGTATGGGGCTCGCCGAGCGGTTTCAGATAACGGTTGGCGCCGAAGACGTCCCGTTCATCTGCGATCTCGATTACGAGCCTTTCGTCAGTGCCTTTCCCAACGTGCCGCACACCCCGCTCGATGAAGCCGTGCGAAAATCGCTCGAGGTCTTTCTCGAACATGCACGCCGCGGCTGGATTGGCGACTGAGCGGCATTCTTCAGGCCGGCTTTCGATTCCCTTTGGGGCTGGCGCTTTCAACCGGTCCGCCGCTGGCCGCGGTCATCGCGCCGCAGCTTCTGCGATAACCCAGGACTTTCGGACAGCGGCCGGGGGCATTCCGCATGTGTTGTGGAAGGGGGCCGGCTTGCGTCGGAAGGAAGACTATGCCGAAACGGACCGCGTGCGCGGCCGACTGGAGAGGGGCCCCCTTTAGCTAGCACTGGGCGTGAGCTTGTACGGCCTCGGTTCTAGGTGTTCCTGGCGGCCCCTGCGAAGGTTTAACTGGCCGTGGCCGGGGCTATGCGGGCAGTATATAATTGTTCAGTAACCGTCATTGGCCGCATTGCTGAATGAAAAGGCGCCATCCCCGTGGTCTGTTCAGGTCTGCTAGCCGCCGAGCGCTCGAATGCCGAAGTCGCCCTCGCGCTGGAAGAGGCGGCAACACTGCTGGAGTCGCAAGCGCAAAGCCGCTTCCGCGTCGCCGCATATCGCTTGGCGGCCCGGAGAATCGAAAGGCTGAAACGGCCGGCGCAGGAAATCTTCGCTGAACACGGCCTAGAGGGACTGAAGTCGCTGCCTGGTATTGGCAACTCACTCGCGCGTTCTATTGCCGAGTTGCTGACTAAGGGACGATGGAGGCGGCTGGAACGATGGCGCCGCGAGCGACAAAGGTCGGATGCGCTGACTAGTTTGCCAGGTATTGGGGCGAAATTGGCTGAACGGATTCGCGCCGCTCTCGGGGCCGCGACGCTGGAAGACCTGGAACAAGCGGCCTTCAACGGACGTTTGCGGCAGATACCCGGCATCGGCAGAAAGCGAATTCGCTCCATCCAGGAAGCGTTGGCCGTGCGTCTGCATGCGAGCGATAAGAGCCGCGGGATGACGCAGGCGAGCGCCGACGAGGCGCCGTCGGTCGCCGAACTACTTGAACTCGACCGCCAATACCGCCACCTTGCTGCGCGCGATCGCTTGCCGCGAGTAGCGCCCAAGCATTTCAATCCCACGCATGTGGCTTGGCTGCCCATCATGCAGAGCGACAGGGGCGAGAAGCGCTATCGCGTGCTGTATTCAAACACCTCTCGCGCGCATCGAGCCACGGCGGCGCCCGATTGGGTGGTTATTTATCGTGATGACGGCAGTCCGGGGCAATGGACGGTAATCACGGCGCGCTACGGTCCGTTGCGCGGCCGGCGCGTCGTGCGGGGCCGCGAACGGGAATGCGGCGCTTTCTATCAGGGGCGACTCCAGCAACGCGAGCTCGAACTCTAGCATCGCAAAAGGGCGCGGGGAATTAGCCCGAGAGCCGATTTTTTTGCGACAGCGAGCCCGATTGGGAAGTGCCGTTAGAGACGTAAAGCGAACGCCTCGGCGCTGTCCGAAAGTCCTGGGCCATCGCAAACCGGTCGGTGCGCGAGGCGCTCAATCGCCGAGCGCCAGCCAGCCGACGAAGGCAATGCCGACGACGATCAGGGCCGTGATGACCGAGACGGCCAAAAAAGATTCGAACCACATGCGGCAAACTCGTTGATGAAAAAGGAATTCGATCCAGCGAATGACGAGAGTTTACCACACGGAAAAACTCAGCGCCAACGCCTCCGGCCTTTTGATTATCGGCTGGCGCCCGCGGCAATGGAGCGTTCCGCCCATCGCGCTGCGGCTTCTCGAAGATCGCCGACCTCGTCGAGAAACTTGAACTCGGCCGCCTCCGCCGCTTGCCCCTTGCTCGGGCTTCAGCCATGATAATCAAGCGCAGGCGTGCGGGGGCCGCTCTGTGGGCGCAGGCTCGCCCGCGTGCGCGAAATCTCATGACTCTCGCCGGGAGCGAACCATGAATCACGACCATGTTTCAAGGCGAGGTTTCGTCGGCGCCGCCGCCACGGGCGCCGCGGCGACGGTGCTTGCCGGCCGCGCTTCGGCGAGCAAAAACGACCCGAACGCCCGGCTGCGAATCGGAGTCATCGGCGCCGGCAACCGCGGCTTCAACGCGTTGACGAAAACGCTGGCCAAGCTCCGCGGGCTGGGCCGCAATCTCGATCTCGTCTCGGTGGCCGACGTCTACTCGCTGAATCGCCAGCGGTTCGTCGAGTTCGTCAAGCAGCAGACCGGCGCGACGCCGACCGCCCACGTCGATTACCGCGACTTGCTCCAGGAAAAAGATCTCGACGCCGTCTGCATCGCCACGCCCGACCATTGGCACGCCAGACAGACCCTCGACGCGCTGAAAGCCGGCAAGCACGTCTACTGCGAAAAGCCGATGACGCACACGATCGACGAAGGGCGCGACGTCGTGCGGGCCTGGCGAGCAAGCGGGTTGGTGTTGCAGGTCGGTGTGCAATCGACCAGCTCGCCGGTTTGGAACATGGCAAGAGAAATGATCGACGCAGGCAAGCTCGGCAAAGTCGTGCAGTTCCAAACTGAGTCCTCTCGCAACGGCACGTTCGGCATGTCGCGACACAATCCGATCGCGAAGGAGATGACCCCGCAAACCGTCGATTTTCGCCGTTTCCTGGGCGTCGACGAAGGGCTCGCCCCGGAGATGCCCTTCGACCGCGAGACGTTCGGCCAGTGGCGCTGCTACTGGCCGTTCGGCTATGGCATGTATTCGGACTTGTTCGTCCACCGCGTGACGGGGATGCTCAAGGCGACGGGGCTGCGAATGCCCGGCCGCGTCGTCGGCGGCGGAGGGATCTTTCTCGAGTACGACGACCGCGAAGTGGCCGACGTGGCCTCGATCATCGCCGACTTTCACGAAGGCGTGCAAGGCGTCGTCAGCAGCACCATGGTCAGCGAGGAGTTGAAGCTCGACCATCTGGTCCGCGGCCACTACGGGCTGCTGCGGTTCGAGAAACCATGCTATCTGAACGGCCCGCACGCCCGCTTCGAGTTCGTACCGGAGCGCCCGCAAGTGACGCTCGACGCCAAGCCGAAGCGCGAGACGTTCGACGCCTCGACCAAGCTCGACTTCGTTTCCGAACACTGCGGCAATTGGCTCGACGCCATCGCCGCCGGCAATCCCGGGCTGGTCAACAACGATCCCGAGCTGGCGGCCGCGGCGGTGATGTTCGTGAACCTCGCGGTTCGCAGCTATCGCGAAGGCAAAGTCTTCCACGTCGATCGCGAGGGCAATGTCACGGACGGCGATCGCAGTTGGGCCGACGGCTGGGAGAAGATGTCGAAAGCCCGCGCCAAGCCGCGGCACGTGCCCGGATGGACCGCGGGCGATGCCGGCAGCGTGCTGCAACCGCCCGAATATCAAAAGTTCGCCGGGCCGTGGATCGACGGCAAGCCGCCCGAGAGCCGTACCTAGCAGCAGCATTCATGCGAAACGCAACCTCGCTCGACAACTTTATTCGTCTCGTCCTCGTCGTCTTTGCGTGGGCCGCCTCGGCCGGCGGCGAAGAACGAGGCTCTGCGCCTTCGAAGCCGCCGCCCGCCCGGCTGGCGCCCGATTACATGCCGTTGTCGCTCGGCAGCCGCTGGGAATACGACGTGACGATCGAGTTGCCGCTGCTGGCCGCCAAGCAGGCCGCCGCAGCGACGAAAGTCGAAGGTCTGTATGAGATCGACGGCAAGAAGTACTACAAGGTCGTGATGCAAGTGTCCGGCGCGCCGGTGAACCCCAAAAGCGTGGTCTACTGTCGTCCCACCGCGAAGGGCGTTTTCCAGATTCTCGAAGGGGAAGAGAAAGAAAGCGAGTGGCTCTACTTGCCCCGCGAATTGAAGGTCGGCCAGAAGTGGACCGCGGCGACGAGCGGTTCGAAGTTCACCTTCGAAGTCACCGGCCGCGGCGATGTCGATTGCCTTGGCAAGACGTACAAGAATTGCTTCCAGATCACGGTCGACATGCAAAGCAAGTTCGGCTCGATCAAGCAAGAGCAGTGGCTGGCGCCGGGCATCGGGCTGGTCAAGCAGGTCGATCACCACTCGCTCTTCGACTCGACCGCCGTCTTGAGAAAGTTCGTCGTCGGGAAGCCGAACCAGCCCGATTGAACACCGGTCGAGCTGGGCCGGTCGAGCTGGGCCGGTCGAGCTGGGCCGGTCGAAATCGGGACTATTGTATTCGCAGCATGTGCTTTGCGGGCAACGGCTTACAGTCGTTCATTGGGTTTCTGGCCATGTGCTTCGCGGGTATTTCCCAAACGGGGCGGCAGCCTTACAAAATAATCGCTCGGGGCTGCGCATCTGTTTATCAAGAAGCCGCTGGCGCGTGACACCGACGGCAGGAGCCTGAATTTGCCTTTGGCGGACGACCGCAAAATCGATTCTGCCTTCGCCGCGGCCTTGTATCAAGAACATGCGGGCGAATTGCGCCGGTTCTTGCTGGGTGTGCTGCGCGATCACGATCTGGCGACCGACGCCCTGCAAAACACGTTCTCGAAAATGATCGAAGTCGGACACACGGCCCGCCAGGAAACGTTCAAAGGCTGGCTGTTCCGTGTGGCGTTTCACGAAGCGATGGCCCTGCGGCGGCGGCAGGGGGTGGACGGCAAGGCGATGCAACGGCTGGCATGGGCCGGGCCGGTCGTCGGCGAAACGCCCGACGAGGCGGTCTGCCGCGGCGAGACGGTCGACCGCGTGCGCACTGCCTTGGAACAACTGCCCGCCGAACAGCGGCAGGTCGTGCAGATGCGGATTTACGGACAGCAAAAGTTTGCGGCGATTGCCA
>DATNEC010000381.1:0-11233 GCA_035606815.1 Pirellulales bacterium | reverse complement strand
GCCCGCCGCTGGGCAGAGCGAGCCTTGGCCGAACCGGCGGCGAGCGCGGCCGAGCGGGTCGAGCGATTATATCTGGCGGCCTTCGGCCGTGTACCCGCGCCGGCCGAAAGCGCCGACGCACTCGCCTTTCTCGCCGAACAGGCCCGCCGCTACGGCGCCGCGAGCAATGACCCGCGTCCCTGGGCCGACCTGTGCCATGTGCTGCTGAACGTCAAGGAGTTTATTTTCGTGCGTTGAACCTGCGAGCCGGGCCGCATGCTCGCGACAGGCGGCGAATGTCCCTCGCTGCGACTACAACGGTCGCCAAGACCGAGGCTCTCCCGACGGCAAGCCGACGAACCAACGCAGAGGCCGGCTGGTCGAGAAGCGGCGAGACGAGCTTTGACGTGAACGCGGTTCGCGCTCGAATACCCAGAGCAGGAACTCGGCGGCGCAACAAGCCAGATAAGCGCCGCCCAGCAGTCCCGCGGCGCCAAGGGTGAGATAGGCCATGATCTCCTCACTTCAATAAGATTCGACGCCGGGATCGGTGCGGCAATCCGAGCGGCATGTCGGCGCTCGGCCGCGACTACCAGATCGATTCGGAAGACGACTCGTCAAAGTCGTCAATGAACATGCGTCTCGATCGTTGACGATCGCCTGCGTATGGCGAAAACGGATCGATCAGCGCCACGTCGCGGCGGTCGTCTTCGCTCAACAGGCCGAAGTGACAAAGATCGTCCTCGGCCGGCTGGCCGTCTTCGCACAGGCTCAACCATCCCAGGTCATTGCGGCGGGGGGCGGCGGGCCGCGAAGCGCGGCGATACTCGCATTTGGGAGCGAGCCAGACCATCGGATCTGGCCATATTAACGTAGACATAAGATGCTCCTGCCCGCTTCGCGGGCGCGGGAGATGGATCGGCGGCGAAACTAATCGACGAAATGTCCCCTCCCATTGAAGTAGTAGCCGTCCGATCCGAAATCGTAAAACCTCTGGTCCGCCTGTCGGGCGCGCCACAACTCCGACAATTCGGCGGCTTGAATGGCGGGCAGCGGCGCGCCGGCCCGGGCCGCTCGTTCCTGCGCCGTCATGCGCGATTCGAGTTGCCGCACGGATTGCCGCACTTCGGCCAGGCCCGCTCGCAGATCTTCGATGCTGTTCCCGCCCGGCGGGGCGGGCGGTTGCCCCAGTCGGTATCGACCGGCGCCCCGGTCGGCCGGAGGATCGTAAGCGTAGCGGACCTGCAAGACTTCATGTTTGGCGTGCCGCGCGGGCGAGGCGGATGCAATGGAACGCGCATCGCGATAGGGTTTCCAACCTTGTCCGTCGTAATAAGCCCATGCATGCCTCGATGGGAACCAATACCACCAGCGGCCGTCGCGGTAAACATATCGCCCATCTCCATGAGACGCCGCGACGCTCTTCTGAACCTGCGGCGCGCCTGCCGCGCTAGCGCCGCCGGGGCCACCTGCCTCGACGCGAGAGGACCAGCCGGCCGCGCAGCATGCCAATGCAAGCCAAGCCGCAGCCAGCGCGCTCGCCTTAGCCATCGCCGATCGCCCACGCACAGCAGTTCCAAGGTTCATGATGCATCCCTCCCATGATTCGAGCGCCGTCGGTTCGTCTTCCCGCAAGAGCGTTGCCATTTATTTTCAGAGAACCATTTGTTTTCTTATTCTCAGTTGCCTGCTGATTGAATTGTCGTGCGCGTTCGCGGCGGGACTATCGGGAGGATTCCGGTTCATCCCATGCGGAACTCGGCGCGCGCGCCTAGGAAACCTCCCTATTGTCGCATCGGGTAAAATAGAATGGTCTCCAGGCAGTCGAACTTGTGCTTGCGGAAGTGCGAAAAGTGGCGATTCGAATTCTCATCGTCGACGATCATCCTCTCGTGCGGCAGGGATTGGTCGGCCTGCTGGCGGCGGAGCGCGACTTCGAGATTTGCGGCGAAGCCAGCGGCGCGGCCGAGGCCCGAGAATTGGCGGCGGAGGTGCGACCCGACGTGGCGATCATCGACCTCACTCTGAACGACGGCGCCGGCCTCGAGCTGGTCAAGGAATTTCACGCCCAAGCCAGCGGCATGAAGCTCGTGGTGCTGACGATGCACGACGAGTCGCTGTTCGCCGAGCGCGCCTTGCGCGCCGGCGCCGTCGGCTATGTCAGCAAACACGAAGCGAGCCGGACGATCATTCACGCCGTCCGCACGGTGCTCTCGGGAAGGCTGTACTTGAGCCGCCGCATGACCGAGCAGATGGTGCAACGGGCGGTGGGAGCAGGCGATGACGTTCGCTCTCCCCTCGAGCGCCTGACCGACCGCGAGATCGAAGTGTTCGAAATGATCGGCCAGGGCCTCACCAGCCGGCAAGTCGCCAAGCGTTTGAATCTGAGTCCCAAGACAGTTGAAACGCACCGCGAGCATCTCAAAGAGAAGCTCGACCTGAAGAACTCCAATGAGTTGACGAAGCACGCCGTGCAATGGGTGCTGGAGCGCCATTGAAGGGCCGCCTGAGCCTCAGAGCGCCCGACACGACTCGACCTCCAGAAGAGAACCGTAGGGGGATGGGTGGCGGCAGAGCGGAGCGATGTCCCAGCGAAACGGCATAAGTTCCTTTAAGGCGGGTTTCATGAGCAATCGTTTGCGATCGTTGCTTCCCCGGCCGACGGCTCTCGGGCTGGCGATGATCGTGGCGGTCCTGGCCGGCAACATGCTGGTTTCCGAATGGAACACCCGGCGGCTGTTCGAGATCGACCGCCGCGTGGCGACGACGCAGAAGCTGCTGACGACGCTCGAGGAAGTGCTGGCCCGAGAAAGCGAGGCCGAAGCCGCGGAACGGGGTTTTTTAATTACCGACAACCCCGACTATTCTCGCTCTTACCGCCGCGCGGTCGAAAGGGTCGACGAGACCGTGGCCCGGCTCTCCGACTTCACCGCGGGCGACCGCTGGCGGCAGGAGCGCGTGGCCGACTTGCAGCGGCGGATCGACGCGCGGATGGAGGATTTGCGCCGCGTCATCGAGGCCAAGCAAGGGGGCGGTTTCGACGCGGCCCGGCAAACGGTATCGGCGATTCACGGCCGCGGGCTGATGGACGAGATCCGCGGCCTGGTGGGCAAGATGCAGGAGCGAGTGCGCGCCAAGCTGGTCCAGTTCTCCGAGGAGTCGCGGCGCAGCGCCCGAATGACGACGGTCACCGACGTCGTCGGCTCGCTGCTGGGCATCGGCATGGTCGCGGTGGCCTTCCAGTTTTTTCATCAGGATTTGGCGAATCGCCGGCGCGCCGAGGCGGCCCTGCGCCGGCTGGCGGCCATCGTCGAGTCGTCGGACGACGCCATCATCACCAAAACGCTCGACGGCAAAATCGCCAGTTGGAACGCCGGCGCGGTGCGCGCCTACGGCTATACCGCGGACGAAGCGATCGGCCGGCCGGCCACGGTGCTTTGCCCGCCCGAGCGCGCCGACGAAGTGGCCCAGAACCTGTTGCAGATTCGTCGCGGCGAGCGGATCGAACACTTCATCACGCAGCGCGTGCGGCGCGATGGCAGCCGAGTCGATTTGTCGCTGAGCGTTTCACCCGTGAAGGACGCCGACGGCAATGTGACCGGCGCTTCGGTCATCGCCCGAGACGTGACGGAAACCAAGGCCCTGCAACGCGAGATCCTGGTCATCGCGGATGATGAACAGCGCCGCATCGGGCAGGACTTGCACGACGGCGCCGGACAGGAACTGACCGGTTTGGCGATGCTCGCACAGCGAATGAACGACGAACTGGCCGCGCGGGCGTCGCCCGAAGCCGAGTTGGCGGCCAAGATCGTCGAGGG
Source organism: Pirellulales bacterium (assembly GCA_035606815.1). Lineage (GTDB taxonomy): Bacteria > Planctomycetota > Planctomycetia > Pirellulales > JAICIG01 > JAICIG01. Next base: position 7,436 of record DATNEC010000381.1, on the reverse strand, counting down.
CCTCGATCGCGCCTTGCGCGACGTCCGCGCGGTGGCGAAAGGACTGGCGCCGGTCGAGATCGACGCCGACGGTTTGAGGGCCGCGTTGGCCGACTTGGCGGCCCGCACCGCGGAATTGCACCAGATTCGCTGCGAGTTCGCCTGCCGGGAGCTTGTCAAAATGCTCGACAGTCAAACCGCGACACATCTCTATCGCATTGCGCAAGAGGCGCTTGCCAACGCCCTCAAGCACGGACATCCGAAGCGCATCGCCATCATCTTGAAGGCCGACGGCGAGTTGGCGACGCTCGAAGTCGCCGACGACGGCGCGGGCTTCGGCGAGTCGCTTCGTGATTCAACCGGCATGGGCCTGCGCATCATGCGCTATCGCGCCGAACTGATCGGCGCTAAATTGGAGATCAAACCCAACGTTCCTTCCGGCGTCCGCGTGATCTGCACGTTGGCGGAGGAATCATGCGGGTCATGAAGGCGTGCTCGTCGGGTGCGTCGTCCCAGGCGCCGGCAATGGCTGCAACAGGATCTCGCGGAAAAAGATCTCGGCCTTTTCCGATTGCAGCATGATCTTGCCTTTGTGCAAGGTCGGGCGGCCCTGCATGTCGGTCGTCCGCGCCTCATTGACCAGCTTGCCGTTCAGTCGGACCGAGATTGCGTCGCCCAGGCAAGTGCATTCCAACGTGTTCCACTCGCCGGGCGGCTTTTCGATGCCGCCGCTCTCGTGGAAACCCTTGACGTTGGCCCAGTTCGCCGAGCGCCCCAAACGCACCAGGCCGCCCTGGGAAAACGTGGTGAGCGGGGAACCGGGCTTGTATTGATAGCCGATGATCGAGGGATGCTCCGTGCCGTTGGGAGGCGCCGGCTCGGCCTCGGCGGTCAAACTCAGGCGCTGGCCGGCGCCGTCGTCGATCAGCCGCAAGTTGCCCGTTTGGCCTTCAAGGACCAGACAACGCACGGATTCCATCCAGCGTTGATTGATGGCGCCCGGTTCGCCCTGGCAATGCAGCAAGACGCCGCTCATCCGCGCCAGGTTTTGGCGCGGAGGCCAGGTCCGCTCGCCCCATTTGTAGACCACGGTCAGACGATAGTTTTCGTACTCCTTGAGCGTCGAAATGCCGCCGTCGAGTTGCCCCGAGAAATGGATCACGCCGTCGCGGACCGAGATGGGATGCTCTGGATTTCGTTTTTTGCCGTGCGGGGGGGCGCCTTTGGGCGGCGGCGCCAAATGCGTATGAAAGCCGCGCAGGCTGTGGCCGTTGAACAGCCGGACGGCCGGCGGAAGTCGGGCCTTGGATTCCTCAAGCGTCGTGCCGGAGGGCGACGAAGATGCAACCAAAGCCGCGGGCCCGCCGGCTGCCTCGGCCTTGTTCGGCGCCGGATCGGGGACGGGCACGACCTTGTCGGTGAACTTCAACCCGATCGCGACCAGGATGGGTGCAACGATCGTGGCGAAAACGCCCCCTAGTATCTTCATGAGCAAGTTGTCGGAGGATCCTTGGTCAGCCACGATGGCTCTCCTCGATCGGCGAATCGTTGCAGACTTTGATCGACCCGGCCTTCGGACCAGGTTCGAACCTGCATGCCCCCCGCCGGCGGGCCGATCAATCTTAGCATTTATTTCGGTTACCGCCGCACTCGGCCCGAGATCATGCCGGCGACCAGCGAGGCGACCTCTTCCTTCGTCGCATAATTAAAATCGCCCTTGATCGAGTGCTTGAGACAACTGGCCGCCACGGCGAAGTGCAGGGCTTTTTCCGGCGCCGCGAATTCCTGGGAGTGCAAGGCATACAGCAAGCCGGCCCCGAAGGCGTCGCCCGCGCCGACCCGATCGACGATGTGGCGGATCTCGTAAGGCCGATACTCGTCCTGTTCGTCGACCGGGGCGAAGATCGCGCGGCCCGACGGCACGTCGAACAGCATCGCGCCCCAGTTGTTGTGATCGGCCGAAATGCTTTCGCGCAGCGTAATGGCCACCCTCGACAGGTTCGGAAAGCGCTCGGCGATGGTCTCGGCCACGCGATGGTAAGCCCGAGCGTGAATTCGCCCGTGCTCGACCGCCGTCCCTTCGGCGTGAATGCCCAGCACGTCGGACGCATCTTCTTCGTTGGCCACGAGCAGATCGACGTACGGCAAAATCTGCGACATGCACTCGTGCGCGAGTTGCTTGGCGCCAAAGCCGGGCCGCCAGCGCCAGAGCTTATTGCGAAAGTTCAAATCGCAAGAGACGCCCAATTTTCGCTGTTTTGCCAGGCGGACCAGTTCGAGCGTCGCCGCGAAGCCGTTCTCGCTCAGCGACGGCGTGATGCCGGTGACGTGGACCCACTCGACGCCTTCGAGCGCCGCGGCAAAGTCATACTCGGCCGGGGCGGCCAGGCTAATTGCGCTGTGGTCGCGGTCGTAGACCACGGTCGAGCTGCGTTGATTGGCGCCCGTTTCAACGAAGTAAACGCCCAGCCGGCCGCTATCGCGGCGCAAGATGGGGCTGGTGTCGACGCCCAGTTGCCGCAGCACCGCCACAACGCTGTCGGCGATCGGGTTTCTGGGCAGGGCCGTCAGATAGCGGCACTTGGCGCCGAACATCGCCAGCGACGCGCAGACATTGGCCTCGGCGCCGGCGAACGTGATGTCGACGCTGCCCGGCATCGCCTGGCGAAAGCGCAAATAGCCGGGCGGCGCGACCCGCATCATGATTTCGCCGAAGCCAAGAAACATCGCTGGTTCCTCTCCCGCGACAGCTTAAACTAACTCGCGAATTGGCGAGGCCGTCGAAGGCAGCAGCGGCACGGGTCGCTCGAAGCGGTCTTTCACGAAACTGTGCGGATCGATGCCCAGTTGATGATAGACGGTCGCCAGCACATCCAAATAGTGGACCGGCCGGCCGGCGGCATAGGCCCCCAGCTTGTCGGTGGAACCGATCACCTGGCCCGTTCGCAGTCCCCCGCCGGCGAGCAGCGTCGAGTTGACCGGCGCCCAATGGTCGCGGCCGGCGTCCTTGTTGATCTTCGGCGTGCGGCCGAACTCGCCCCACACGACGACCGACACGTCTCGATCGAGCCCGCGCTGGTGAATGTCCTCGACCAGCGCCGAGATGCCCTGATCGAATTGCGGCAAGTTCTTCTTCAGATGGCCGAAATTGTTGCCGTGCGTGTCCCAAAAACCGTAGCCGACCGTAACGCAGCGCGCCCCGGCTTCGACCAGTCGCCGGGCGACGAGCAGATGATCGTTGAACAACGGCGCGCCGTCGCCCTGGTGCTTGGGCGAGCCGTGCCCGTAACGCTCGCGCACGGCCGCGTCTTCGCGATCGAGGTTCATGGCCTCCAGTAGCTTGCTCGACGTGAGCACATCGAAGGCCCGGCGATAGGCCGTGTCGAGCTTGTCGACTTCGAGGCTGTCGACGTCGCGGCGGAAGCGATCGAAACCGTCCAGCAGCCGGCGCCGGTTGGCGAGTTGGTCGGACGAAATCTCCCGCAGCTTCATGTTGGCCACGTCTTCGCCGTGCGCGGTGACGCCGCCGTAGGCGTTGCCCAGCATGCCGGGGCCGGGGCTGTTGTAGGGGCGGTGCTGCATCACCGGAAACAGATCGACGAACGGCGGCACGGCGTCTTCGCCGGAACCTTGCAGCCGGGCCACGACGGAGCCGAAATTCGGCCGCCCCTCGCGCTTGGCCACGTCCATCGGGTAGCCGGTCAGGTTCTGGAAGCTGGAATGCTCGTCGCGCAAGCCGACGATCGACCGGACCACCGCTAGCTTGTCCATCGTTCCGGCCAGCTTGGGCAGCAGCTCGCAGATTTGCACGCCGGGGAGCCGCGTGTCGATCGGCTTGAATTCGCCGCGGACTTCGTCGGGCGCCTCGGACTTCAGGTCGAACGAGTCTTGATGCGCCAAGCCGCCGGTTAGATAAACCATGATCACGGCTTTATGCGACCGCCGGGCGCCGGCGGTTTCTTCGGCCTGCAACAGGCGCGGCAGGCTGAGGCCGCCCGCGGCCAGCCCGCCGATCTGAAGGAACGAGCGTCGCGAGAGGCCATCGCAGAAGCGGCTTCGATTTCCTAGCAAGGTTAGCATCGCCCTGTCACGCTCCTTTGATTCCCCAGACGCCCATTTCCAAGGGTCCGCTCGAACCTAGCGATTTTAGTGCGAGCGGGGGGCTTGCCGCAAGCTAAGCGCGCTCGAATGAGATCGCTCTCGCCTCGGCCCAGAGTTCATGAAGATCAGTGCCAGGCTGAGCCGTGCGCTTTGCCGCCATTCTTTTCGACGTCTTTTCATAATCTTTCCGCAAGTTGACTCGCGCGCAAAGAGAACCGATATTCGCGTCCAGCGCCGGCGGCCTAACCGCAGCGAGTCATGAACTTCGACCGAGCCTTTGAGGTATTGGATGATCGCCCGACTCCCACGTGTTGCAGAGCCGCGCCCCCAAGGACCGCTAGGACATTTACTACACAGACTCACCACGCTCATCGTTATCTCGGGCGCGATATTTTGGTCGACACATGCGATAAATGCCGAAGAAAAGGGTGAAAATGCGTATAGACCCAATATCGTCCTAATACTTGTCGACGATCTCGGCTGGACCGATCTGGGCTGTTTCGGCAGCGATTTTTACGAGACCCCGGCGATCGACCGCCTGGCCGCCGAGGGGATGCGGTTCACCAGCGCCTACTCGGCCTGCACGGTCTGCTCGCCGACGCGTGCGGCGGTGATGACGGGCAAATACCCGGCGCGGCTGCATCTGACCGATTGGATTCATGGCCACAAGCGGCCCAAGGCCAAATTGAAGATTCCCGCGTGGACCGAATATCTGTCTCCGGATGAATTCACGCTTCCTCGGGCCTTCCAAGCCGCCGGCTACGCCACCGCGTCGATCGGCAAGTGGCACCTGGGCGACGGCGAAGAGCATGACCCGACGCATTACGGCTTCGACCTGAACCGGGGCGGCTTTGGGGCCGGCCAGCCGCCCAGTTATTTCTCGCCCTACCGCATTCCGACCTTGAAAGACGGCCCGCCGGGCGAATATCTCTCCGATCGCGAAGCGGACGAGGCCTGCAAATTCATCGAGTCGCAGCGTGAGCGGCCCTTCTTCCTGTATTGGCCGCACTACGCCGTCCATACGCCCCTGCAAGCCAAGCCCGAACTGGTCGAGCGCTATCGGCAGAAGGTCAAGCCGGGGGTGCGCCATACGAACGCGACTTACGCCGCGATGATCGCCAGCCTCGACGAGAGCGTCGCGCGGCTGCAAGCCACGCTCGCCAAATTTGGGCTGGCGGAACGGACCGTCATCGTGTTCACCTCCGACAACGGCGGCTTGCTCGGCGCCGGGCAGCGGCCGATCACGACCAACGCGCCGTTGCGGGCCGGCAAAGGTTCGGCCTACGAAGGCGGGGTGCGCGTGCCGCTGATCGTCAAATGGCCGGGCGTGACCAAGCCGGGCGCCATTTGCAAAACGCCCGTCATGAGCATCGACTTCTTTCCGACTCTGCTCGAAATCGCCGGCGTGAAGACCGAGCGGGCCAAAGGCGCCGATGGCCGCAGTTTCGCCGCGGCCCTGCGCGATCCTCAGACAAAGCTCGACCGCGAGGCCCTCTTCTGGCACTATCCCCACTACCATCCGGGCGGCGCCACGCCTTACGGCGCCGTGCGCGCGGGCGACTTCCGCCTGGTGGAGTTTTATGAAGACGACCACGTCGAACTCTACAATCTGCGCGACGACATCGGCGAGCAGCGGGACTTGGCCCAGGCCGACCCTCAACAGACCGCGCGGCTGCGGCGAATGCTCGGCGACTGGCGAAAGCGCGTCGGCGCCCAGATGCCTACGCCCAATCCCGACTATCACGCGCCTTGAACATGCCCAAACCGCTGGTGGTCATCAACGTCGTCGGCCTGACTCATGACCTGATCGGTCCCGATACGCTGAACATCGCGCGGCTGGCCAAGTCCGGCTTCGCGCGACCGATGGGCACGGTGCTGCCGGCGGTCACCTGCTCGGCCCAATCGACGCTGCTCACCGGGCTGCTGCCGCGCGAGCACGGCATCGTGGGCAACGGCTGGTACTTTCGCGATCTAGCCGAAGTCTGGCTGTGGCGGCAATCGAATCGACTCGTTCGCGGCGAGCGCATTTACCAAGCCGGCCGGCAGCGCGATCCCTCATATACGACCGCCAAGATGTTCTGGTGGTACAACATGTACGCCGACGTGCAATGGTCGATGACGCCGCGGCCCAGCTACCCCGCCGACGGCCGCAAAGTCTTCGATAGCTACAGCCAGCCGCCGGAGTTGCGAGATCGCTTGCAAGACCGCCTCGGCGTGTTTCCGTTGCTGAAGTTCTGGGGCCCAGGCGCCGACATCGCCAGTTCGCGCTGGATTGCCGAGGCCAGTCTGGCGGTGATGGCCGAACACCAGCCGACCCTGACGCTCGTCTACTTGCCGCATCTCGATTACAACCTGCAGCGGCTTGGGCCGGGCGACCCGCGAATCGCCGACGATCTACGGCGGGTCGACGCCGAGGCCGGCAAACTGATCGACGCCGCGCAGGCTCGCGGGGCGGAAGTCGTCGTGCTCTCGGAGTATGCCATCACGGCAGTGCGGCAGCCGGTCCACATCAATCGCGTGCTGCGCGAGCAGGGTTGGCTGGCGATTCGCAGCGAGCCGCTGGGCTGGGAAACGCTCGACTACGGCGCCTCGCGGGCCTTTGCCGTGGCCGACCACCAGGCGGCCCACGTTTATATCGAGCGGCCGGAGGACATCGCGGCCGTCAAGGCATTGCTGGAGCGAACGCCTGGCGTCGAACGTGCGCTCGACCGCCGCGAACAGGCCGAGTTCGGCATCGATCACGAGCGCTCGGGGGAACTGGTCGCCGTGGCCGCGCCGGGGGCCTGGTTCACCTATTATTTCTGGCTCGACGACGCCCTGGCGCCGGACTACGCCCGCACGGTCGACATCCATCGCAAGCCGGGCTACGACCCTGTCGAACTGTTCGTCGATCCGCGGCTCAAGGCCCCGAAGCTCCGGATCGCCCGCCGGCTTGCGCAAAAAGCCCTCGGCTTCCGCTACTACATGGACGTGATCGGGCTTGACGCGACGATCGTCAAAGGCAGCCACGGGCGGCTGCCTCGCGCCGGCAAGGAGACCGCCGAAGGGCCGGTCTTCGTCTCATCGTCGAACGCGATCGAGCAGGACGAAATTGCGATGACGGACGTAAAGGGCCTATTGCTGCGTTTGCAGTTCGGAGCGTCGGCTTCCTAAAAATCCTTTCGCGCGGTGTACCAACAACCCAGCCCCACGACGACCGCCACGAACGCCAGATTGCTCCACACGGGCCCCCAGATATCGAGCGCGACTCGGTTGTCCTCCAGGTTCTCGGAGTTGCCGCGAGTCGAGACGGTCTGCTGTTCCGTCAACAGATAGTCGACGAGATTCCCCAATTCGCCGGGCTTTGGAAAGACCGT
>DATNEC010000331.1:0-2183 GCA_035606815.1 Pirellulales bacterium | reverse complement strand
ACTTGAAATTGACGCGATGAAAGACGCATGTTATGCGAGTCCGCACGCCGCAACTTCGCATAAGGGATTTGGCGACTCGCGCCAAGACAGCATGGTTAAACTGCGTATTGCCCATTCAGCGTACAGTTCGCGTTGGCCCTGTGGTCGCAGGCGAGCCGATCGGCGATCCGCAGCAAATAGGCGCGCTCGCGGCCCCGATCGCAATAGCGGCCGCGGGCCTGCCAAGCACGACAGAAAACCTCTTGCAACAAGTCTTCGGCCAATGCCCGATGGCGCACCATCCCCGTCAGATAGCCGAGCACCGCCGCTCCGTGCCGGCGAACCCACTCGGTCAATCGCTCTCGCTCGTCGTTGGTGCGGTCGGCGTCGCTCATAGCCACACCCTAACTAAACGCAACCCAGAGCAGAATATTGCAGTCGCCGGAAGAATTCTTTTAGGATCCTGAACCAAGTCAATGCGGGGGCGACGAACGATCGCCGCGGATCGCGTCAAACGTCCGGCGGCAGCCCGCGAGCATGTACTCGAAGTCGTTGCCGGCCTGCAGCCATTGGACTCCGCAGTCGATCAGCACCCGGGCGAACTGGGGATCAGCCCCCAGGCCCGAGCCGATGAACTTGCCCGCGGCGACCGCCTTCGCCGCGATCGTCTTCATGGCGGCGACGACGTCGGGGTGCGTCGTCTCGCCCAAGCGGCCCATCGAGCCGGACAGATCCTGCGGACCGAGCACGAGCGAATCGAGCCCCTCAAGTTGGAGCACCTCGTCCAACTCCGCCAGCAATTCGACCGTCTCCACCTGCACCGCGACGAACACGTCGCGGTTGGCTTGCGCTAGATACTCCTGCTGGCCGAGCCGGCCGTACTGCATTGGGCGCCGCGGTCCGAAGCCGCGCGTGCCCAGCGGCGGATAGCGGCACGCCGATACGAACTCGGCGGCCTCGCGCGCGGAACACGACCGCGGCAAGATGATCCCCTCGGCGCCGGAGTCGAGCACGCGCTTGACCCAGCCGACGTCGCCCGTGGGGATTCGCACGATCGACGCCGTGCCGCCGGCGCGAGCGGCGATCAAATGGGCCAGCATCGTCTCGGTCGTCATCGCGTTATGTTCCAGGTCGATCCAGACGAAATCGACTTGCTGGGCCAACGCCTCGGTGACGGTCGGATCGCAAAGCGTGACGCTTGCCCCGAGGACGATCTCGCCGGCACGGAGCTTTTCACGCATGCGGTGGATGTGGGTGCTGATCAAGGGATGTCCTTCAGTTCGAGGAATGCTTCGGCGTCGACGCCGAGGCGCCGCAGACCGCTTTGTTCAAGGCCGGCATCAGTTCGTTGGCGAACAGTTCCATACTGCGGACCCAGGCGGCCTTGTCGTCCCAGTCGTAGCTCATCAGCACCAGCGTGCCGAACGGACCGGTCTCTTCGACGAGCGCCAATAACCGTCGCAAGACTTCGTCGACGTCGCCGGCGATGATCTGTTCGGTCAAAAGGTAATCGAGATTGCACTGGGCGTCGGGCATGTCGAGATCGCGCTTGTAGATTCGCCGGCCGAGTCCCTTGTCGAACAGCCCGCCGATGTATTCGTAGTTCCGCCCCAGCGAATTGCCGCGGACCCGCCGGACGGCCTCGCGCGTGGTGTCGGCCAAAAAGATCGAGCGGGCGACCTTGAAGTCGGAGCGCTTGGGCGTGCGGCCGGCCGCCTCGGCCGCGGCGGCGTAAGTGGTCCATTGGTCGGCGACGACGTTGCCGGGCGCCAGGCAATGGGCGAACGGCTGATAGCCTCGCTGGCCGGCGACTTTCATCGTGTAGGAATTGCGGCTCATGCCGGGCAGCGCGATCGGCGGATGCGGCTTTTGCAGCGGTTGATGGATGAAGCCGATCAGGCATTCTTCGTCAACGGTTTTTTCCAGCTTGAACTGCCAGAACTCTCCGTTGTGCTCGTAGGGCGGGCCGTGCGACCAGAGATCCAAAATCACGTCCATCGCTTCCGCCGCCATCCGGCCGCCGTATTTTGGATCGACCCCGAACAACTCCTGGTCGGCGGTGACGCTGCCGTTGCCGAAGCAGAGATTCAGCCTGCCTTTCGACAAATGATCGAGAAACGCCAGCCGGCCGGCCACGTGCGCCGGATGGTGCTGATTCAAACACACGGGCGCCGGCCCAAGCCGAATCCGCGAGGTCTCGCCCA
>DATNEC010000326.1:0-2156 GCA_035606815.1 Pirellulales bacterium | reverse complement strand
GCCGCGCAAGCCGCTCGGCTTCGAGACGCCGCCAAGTCTGGCCCGATTGATATGACTGGAGCTTGTAGAGACCACTGGATGCCCGCCGCGCTCGCTCCCTTTCAAAGCAGACGCCGCCAAAGAACATGGCCACAGCCAGCGTCAGCCAGAGCAGGGTTCGAATGGAGAACTAAGTGCGGCGCATGGGCTAGTTAATAATTGCCCAGAGGGTGATGAGGATCCCGACTCCGGTCCCATAAGCCGCCCACCTAGCAGCCTTCCTAAGAACGACCCCGGCCGCCGCTCCGAATGTCGCGAATGCGGACGACACGAGAAACGCTAACTGCCACCATGTGACGCGCTCTGCCTTGCTCAGCAACCAAAGGCCGACACCTACCAGCAACGTGGCCACCAGCAACGTCCTCAAGCTGAACTGAAATCGGCGCACCATAGGCGCATTGTAGCGGGGCTCGGCCGCAAGCTCAAAAAATCTCGGAATCAGGCTGGCGCACTACTTCGAGGACGACGCCCCCTTTGCGGGAGCGCTCGGTTCGGCGTTCTTGATTTTCCCCAAGGCCGTCAGCATGCAAAGGATCCGCGGGTCTGGTCGCGGATCGTCGCCGGCGGCGGCGAACTTGGCGGTCGGATAGGCTCTTTGAATCTCGACGACAAGTCCTTTGCCATCCGCATTAAAGTTATCCACCTCAATCACGGGATGGTCGTGGCTGATCGATGAGAGCCCGGTCCAGAACGCTCCCTGATAACAACGCTGTCTGTCGGCGACGATCACGAATTGTTTGCCGGACACCCCCACCTTCAGGTCGGAAATCTTCTTCTTTGCGGACTCGGTCAGCGTCAGCGCGTGCGTTTGCCAATCGTAGCTCGCGAGATCCTGTTCCGTGAGCAGGGGCCGGCTCTCCAATTCCGCCTGGGCGAGATCCGCGTCGGGAACTTTTACAAGATACAGGCCGAAGCGGGGTTTCGGCTCATCGGCGCCGCAGCACGCGAGAGCCCCGATTGCGAGCAAGATCGTGCAAATTCTTCGTCTCATGGCATTCAGCCTTGCTGGTTGGCAGTGGGTCTTCGCCCCTTTCCTTGCCTCGGGCGCCTTCGCGCGGCGCCAAGCATCGCCGCGTTCTCCAAGATACCGGTCAGGCTCAATCATACCGATCGGGCTAAGTCGTACCAATCGAGCCTTGCCCGGCAATGCTGTTCAAGATCCGCTCGGCGACCTCCGCCGGCGAGAGCGATTCGTCGAGCGGAATCCAGCGACATTCGCTCAGGCTGCGGAACCAGGTGAGCTGCCGCTTGGCGAACTGCCGCGTCCGCGTTTTGACCAAGTCGATCGTTTCGGCGAGATTTCGCCGCCCTTCCAAGTGTTCCAACACTTCTCGATAGCCCAGGGCCTGTCGGGCCGTGCGGCCGAAGGTCTTGCCGGCGGCCAGTACGGCTTCGACTTCGGCCACCAACCCAGCGGCGAACATCTGCTCGACCCGGGCGTCGATCCGGGCGCAAAGCACATCGCGGGGCCAGTCGAGCACGAAGACTTTGCACGCTTCGGCCGGCCGGGCGCGGTCGAATTGCTGCTGCCAAGTGCTGATCGGCCGGCCCGTTTTTTCAAACACTTCCAGGGCCCGGACCAGCCGCCGCTCGTCGTTGGGATGTAGCCGGTCGGCGGCGACCGGATCGACGGCGGCCAACTGGGCGTGCAGCCAGTCGGGCCCGCGCTCCCCAGCCTGGGCCTGCAACCGCCGACGCAGCGACCAATCTGCTGGCGGCCCCTCGAAGATCCCTCGCAGCAATGCCTTCAGGTACAGCGGCGTGCCGCCCGTGAACAGCGTTTCCCGGCCCCGCGCCGCAATTTCCGCGACGATCCGCTCCGCCGCTGCGAGATATTCGGCCAGGCTGAATTCCTGGTCGGGATCAACAAGATCGATCAGGTGATGGGCCGCCGCCTGCCGCTGGCCCGGCGTCGGCTTGGCCGTGCCGATGTCGAGGCCGCGATAGACGGCCATCGAATCGAGCGAGGCGATTTCGGCGTTGATCCGCCGCGCTAACTCCAAGCCCACGGACGTTTTGCCGCTGGCCGTCGGCCCGGTCAAAAACCAATGATCGGCCAACGGCTCGGCGGCGGACATGGGGTTTAATTCGAGGCGTGGATGCGTAAAGTAGAAGCG
>DATNEC010000307.1:0-6196 GCA_035606815.1 Pirellulales bacterium | reverse complement strand
GGCCGTCTCGGGATTGCTCTGTCTGCGCTCCGGCGGCCCGCCGATCCGCCCGTATCAGCCCGACGGGCTGTGGACCAAAGTCGGCGGGACGCCGCTGGAATATGTCGTGAGCCCGGGGGCCGAGCATCATCGCCGCGGCGTTTACGTCGTGTGGAAGCGGGCGTCGCCTTACCCCAGCTTCGTCAACTTCGACGCAACGGCCCGCTTGGCCTGCACGTTCAAGCGTTCCCGTTCGAACACGCCGTTGCAAGCGCTGACGCTGCTCAATGACCCGGTCTACGTCGAAGCGGCCTTCGCCCTGGCCCAGCGCGTGATGCGCGAACGGGCGGGCGTTCCGATTGACGAACAGTTGCGATACGCATTTCGTTTGTGCCTGGCGCGAAGTCCCGACGACGCGGAACTGAGCATCCTGCGGAACTTGCATGTCGCTCAACTCGCCGCGTCTCATGCCGATCCGGCTTCGGCCGAACTCTTGGCCGCGCATACCGGCCTGGGGAGGGCCGGGCAGGCCGACGAGCTCGTCGCCTGGTATGCCGTGGCCGCGGCGCTGTTGAACCTGGATGAGACCATTACGAAAAACTGAGCCATGCACCCGATTGAAACCCAGCTTCGAAACCTCACTCGCCGCGGCTTCCTGAGACGCTCGGGCGTGTCGCTGGGCGCCATGGCGCTCGGAGCGCTGTTGAACGAAGACCGGGCGGCGGCCGAATCGGCGGGAAAAGGCGATCCGCTGGCGGCGCTCGCGGGGCATTTCGCATCGCGGGCGAGGCACGTCATCTACCTGCATATGATCGGCGCTCCATCGCAACTCGATCTGTTCGATCATAAACCGGAGTTGAACGCGCGAGACGGCCAGACGTGCCCGGAAGAACTGACCCACGGCAAGCGCTTCGCCTTTATCGGCGGCGAGTTGAAGCTGGCCGGGTCGCCGTTCAAGTTCGCCCGCCACGGCCGGAGCGGGCAGGAAATCTCCGAACTCCTGCCGCACCTGGCGACCGTCGCCGACGACATCGCCATCGTCCGTTCGCTGCACACGGCCGAGATCAACCATGCCCCGGCCCAGATGTTCTTGCATACGGGCTTCGGGCGCGGCGGGCGACCGAGCTTCGGCTCGTGGGTCGTGTACGGACTCGGTTCCGAAAGTCGCGATCTGCCGGCTTACGTCGTGCTGCAATCGGGACCGCTCGGCGGGGCTGGCGGCTCGCTCTGGTCGAGCGGCTTTCTGCCGAGCGTCTATCAGGGCACTCAGTTTCGTTCCAGCGGCGACGCCGTGCTCTTTCTCTCGAATCCCAAGGGGCACGCCGGCGCCGATCGCCGCCGCGTGCTCGACGCCATCCAGGCGCTCAACCAGCGGCAATTGGACGTCGCGGGCGATCCGGAAATCGCCGCGCGAATCAGCCAATACGAAATGGCCTTCCGCATGCAAACCTCGGCGCCCGATCTGATCGATCTCCGTCAGGAATCGGCCGAGACGCTGGCCATGTACGGCGTCGAGCCGGGCAAACCGTCGTTTGCCAACAACTGCCTGCTGGCCCGCCGGCTGGTCGAACGAGGCGTGCGGCTGATCGAACTGTACGACGCCGATTGGGACCACCACTCGGGCCTGGCCAAGCAACTGCCGAACAAGTGCAAGAACGTCGATCAGCCGATGACGGCGCTGGTGCGAGACCTCAAACGACGCGGGCTGTTGGACGAAACGCTGGTGATCTGGGGCGCCGAGTTCGGCCGCACGCCGCTGCGGCAAGGCATCTCAGGCGACGGCGCCAAGACCTCTCCCGGCCGCGACCATCACAAGGACGCTTATTGCATGTGGCTCGCCGGCGGCCGCATCAAGCCGGGCGTCGCTTACGGCAAGTCCGATGATTTCGGCTTCAACATCGCCGAGAACCCTGTCCACGTCCACGATCTCAACGCCACCGTGCTGCATCTCCTCGGTCTCGATCACGAGCGGCTCACGTTCAAGTACCAAGGCCGCGAATATCGGCTGACGGATGTGCATGGCGAAGTCGTGCGCGAATTGTTGGCCTGACAAGGCACAGGGAGCTGAAAAGGGGGCGCCTTCCGCCGCCGCACGCCGGCGCCACGTGCGATCGAGATTCATTTCAGCGTCTAATCGCTTTGCCGCCTTGCTTACCCTGCCGCCTTGCTTACCCGTCTTCCGTCTCCACCGCGGCGATGGCCTTCGAAAAATCACTCATCGTGGCGAAGCGATTGTCGGGGTTCCGCTCGATGGCCTTGTGGATCGCGGCGGCCAGCTTGGGATGAATCCGAGGGCGGTAGCGCTGGATCTCGACCGGCGCGTGCTCGGCGTGCTTCATGGCCACGAGGCCCGTCGTGCCTCGCTCCCAGGGAAGCTGAAACGTGCAGATCTCGTAGGCGCTGACGCCGAAGGCGAAGATGTCGAGCCGTCGGTCGGTCGGTTGCCGCTTGACCAGCTCCGGGGCCATGTAATTGGGCGTCCCCGTGCGGTTGCCGGGCTGCATGAATGCGTCGGTGGCGGGCACGGTCAGGCCGAAGTCGATCAAAGTCAGGTTGTCGCCGTCGGGGCTGACCACGAAGTTCCGCGGGCAAACGTCGCGATGGATGTAGCCCGCCTCGTGAACGGCGTCGAGCGCCTCGGCGGCCTGGCGGATGAGTTGCACGCGGCGGCCGTTGAGCTGTTCGTTCTTGCCGATGATCAGCGAATTCAGGCCCGGCCCGTCGATGAACTCCATCACCAGAAACGGCTCGCCTTGCAGCGTCTTGCCGTACTGCAGGACTTTGACGATCCGCGGATGAACGATCTTCGACAGGATTTCGCCTTCGGACGGCTTTTTCAGCCCTTTGAAGCGGGCCTCGAATTCAAGCGTCTTTTTGGGGTCGAGAATCTTCAGGCCCACGATCTGGCCGGTTTCGCGGTCGCGTGCCTTGTAGAATTGCGACATCGTGCCGGAAATCGCCGCGCGCATGAATTCATAGCGCGCGCGGACGTCGATGCGACCGCCCGTGATGATGGTTTTGAACTGGTCGAGTAATCCCATGAGGCCGCGCTATTTTCCGCAATAGTCGATGGCCCGGGCGATCTCGCTCTTGAGATCTTGCCGCCGCACGATGCGGTCGATGAAGCCGTGCTCCAGCAAGAATTCGCTGGTTTGAAATCCCTTGGGCAGTTCGATGCGAATCGTGGCCTGGATCGTGCGCGGGCCGGCGAAGCCGATCAGGGCCTTCGGCTCGGCGAAGATCAAATCGCCCAGCGAGGCGAAACTGGCCGCCACGCCGCCCATCGTCGGGTTGGTCAGCACCGAGATGAACAATCCGCCGGCCTGGTCGTAGCGGGCCAGCGCCGCCGAGACTTTGGCCATCTGCATCAGGGACAGAATGCCTTCGTGCATGCGGGCGCCGCCGCCCGAGCCGCTGACGATGATCAACGGCAGCTTTTGCTCGGTGGCGCGCTCGACCAGCCGGGCCAACTTTTCGCCGACGACCGAACCCATGCTGCCCATGATGAACGCCGAGTCCGTAACGCCGAAGGCCACGCGCCGCGCGCGAATCATGCCGGTGCCCGTCAGGGCCGCGTCGCGCAAGCCGGTGCGCGCTTGTTCGGCCTTCAGCCGCTCGGCATAGGGTTTTTTGTCGGCAAAGCCCAGCGGGTCGGTCGGCGATAGATGGGCGTCCCATTCCTCGAACGTGCCCTCGTCGAGCAACTGCCGGACGCGTTCCGGCGCCGAAACGTACCAGTGGTAATCGCACTCGGGACAGACGCCCAAACGCTTTTCGGCCTCTTTGCCGAAGATCGTGGCCTGGCAGCCGGGGCACTGTTTCCACAGCCCCTCGGGCACGCCGCGTTTGGGGCGTTTCATGTTCGCTTGTCCCGCTTGGATCTCGCCGACTTTGCTGGCTGCCATCGCTCGGCCCTCACTTGCTTGCCGCTAGGATCCGCTGTGCGCCAAGCTGTGCGGCTCGACGTCGATGATTTCCCAAGTCCCATGCAGGATCCCCGCCTGCCACAGGTCGCCCACTGCGCCGCGCGCTAAATACGCGCGGACCAGGCTGGCCAAAGGCTCTGGCACCACCAACCCGACCTTGCCTTGTTTATGCTTGCGAAGCAGCCGGCCCAGGACGTTGCGCACCCGGAGTTGTGCGTCGTTCAGCATTTCCCCTTCCGGCGGACAGACGCTAGCGGGCTGCTCCTGCCATTGGCGATAAACCTTCGGCTGCTTGCGTTTCACGTCCTCGACCAGCATGCCCTGCCACAAGCCGTGATCGAGGTTCTGCATATTGTCGAGCGGCTTGAATTTGATGTCGAGAGCTTTGGCCACGCCCCGCGCGGTTTCGAGCGCACGCCCGCAGGCCGAAGAATAGATCAGTTCGAGGCCTTGATCTTTGAGCTCCTCGCTGAGACGGGCCACTTCATGGGCGCCTTCGTCGCACAAGGGAACATCCAAAACGCCCTGGATGCGCCCCTGTTGATCGTAATCCGTGGCGCCCGGACGAATCAGTATAATTTGAACCATCGCCGGTTTTCGAGAAACCTCCTTGACAAAGGACCATTGTATTCAATGCGCGCCGGCCAGTTCGGTCAGGCCGTCGATGGCCGCGGCATAATCGTGAGACTTGAAAATTGCCGAGCCGACGACCAACAATTGGGCGCCGGCGGCCGTGCAATCGCCGATCGTGCTCTCGTGGACGCCGCCGTCGATCTCCAGCAGCACGTCATCGCCGACGAGCGGCCGAAGTTCGCGGAGCTTGTCCAAGGCCCTCCGGTCGAACTCCTGTCCGCCAAAACCCGGCATGACGCTCATTACCAGCACCAGATCGCAGACGTCCAGGCAATGCCGGATGGCCGAAACCGGCGTCGGCGGATTGATGGCCAGCCCCGCCGAACCGCCAAGCGAGCGAATCTTTTCCAGCACCGGCCGCGGGTTCTCGACCGCCTCGGCATGGATCGTCATGCCGTCGGCGCCCGCCTCGAAGAACCGTTCGACGTATTCGGCCGGATCGGAAATCATCAAATGTACATCCAAAGGCAGCCGCGTCATCTTGCGGAACGCCTGGACTAAAGGCAAGCCATAACTCAGGTTAGGCACGAAATGCCCATCCATGACGTCGAGGTGCAGCGCGGCGACCCCCGCGGCTTCGAGCCGGTCGACTTCGTCCTGGAGATGGGCGTAATCGCACATCAGCAGCGAGGGCAGCACGGCAGGCGATGCTTCCCGGAGGGCGGCAAGATGATGACGGCGTGACATACGGCTTGGAAAAGCTGATCGACGACCGCTAGACATGCTGCCGGAGGATGAACGAACGCGGTTCATTCTAACATGGTCGGCCGGCGGGGTCTGCGCGTTTCGGCGGATTTCGGTTAGCCATTATGCGGCAAGGGTTTATGGCTAGAATGGCCTTCCTTCATCGCTTATCGACTTCTTGGCTGCGCGGCAGGTCGTCGAGGCTCTCAAGCCCGAACAATTCGAGAAACCGCGACGTGGTATGATAACGCGGACTGCGCGGGGCGGCGGGGTCGCGCTCGATCCGCAGCAACTGGCGACGGACAAGCTGGGAAAGAATCGCCCCGCTGGCAGTGCCGCGCAAGCGATGCACTTCTTCGCTCGTTTGGCTCCCCTGGTAGGCGATGATCGACAGCACTTCAATCGCCGCCGGCGACAACCGCGCTTGCCGCTGGCGACCGTAGAACTTGTCGCGAATGCGGCCGTACTCCTCCCGCAACATCAGCCGGTAGCCGTCCGCCTCGCTAAAGATGCGATAAGGACAGCCGTGGGCATCGTACTTCTGGTTCAGTTCCTTGACCAGCTCGTCGATTTCGGCGGCGCGCACGCCGCGCATCATGCCGGCCACGCGCTGGCTCGACAGCGGCTGATTGTCGCGGCTGCCGACAAACAACATCGCTTCGAGGATGCTGCGCGGCGAAACCTCGCAGGCCTCGTCGGCCGCGAGCTTCGCCCCGGAGGATGCAAGGGCCAGTCTGGCGGCGGGGCCGGCCGCCTCGACGATCGCGGCTTCGTCGTCGTCATCCTTCGGCGCCGGTTCCGCATAAGGATCCTGCCCGGCACCCATCATGCCCGCAAACGCCTGGCTCAACTCGTTGAGCGAAAGTCCCTGGTCGGGCGACGGCTGCTGAAACGTCTCCAAGCCAAGCGGCGGCTGGGGGTTGGGGTTTGGGGATTGGGGATCGGGGGTTGACGACGCTGAGTTCTGGCGCGGA
>DATNEC010000293.1:0-3149 GCA_035606815.1 Pirellulales bacterium | reverse complement strand
GCCGCGCCGAAAAGCGGGCAAAAGGTCATCCGCGTCGAGCTTGAAAGGGCCGCGGCCGAGGCCGGGACCGGGCTTGCCGGGGCAGGCCTCCTCGTCGTCAACCCGCCGTGGCGGCTCGCCGACGAGCTTGGGCGGATCGTGCCGGCGCTTCGTGCGGCGCTGGGGCTTCCGGCCGGGGGGCGGGGAAAGGTCGATTGGCTGGCCGGAAAGGCTTAAGCCTCGGGATGGACTTGCTCGGGCCTTTTTACTGTACGGAGTTGTATGTTAATCTCCGGCGGGGCTTTGACGTTCCACCTCCTTCGGGAGGCGGCGGTATGTCCGAGGCCGATTGGCCGAAGCTTTTCCCGTCGGTGAATGTCCAGCCGAGCCGTCGCGCCGTGGGGGCCGGCGGCGGAGCAACCACGGGGAGGAGTTTCCCGATGGCAATGACCGGTACGGTCAAGTTCTTCAATGGCGAACGCGGCTATGGCTTCATCAAGCCAGATGACGGCGGACGCGATGTCTTCGTTCACATCACGGCGGTTGAGCGCGCCGGCTTGAAATCGCTCAACGAGGGCCAGCGCATCAACTTCGACGTAGAGCCCGACAAGAAGGGCAAGGGGCCGAAAGCCGTGAACCTCGTCGTCACTGGCTGACGACGCGCGGTATTTCGATCATCGGCCTGGTTCCGCGTCGGACCAGCGCCCGCATGCGGGCGCTGAGCAGCGCTCCTTTTTCTCGCCGGACATCCGGTTGCGGAAGCACCGAGCGCCGTATAACGCTTCGGCTCGACGGTCCCGTGCGCGTGTGCGGGCCGCGTGATGCATGTCATTTCAACATGAGAAGGATCGACCGATGATTCTACGCTCCGCCAACGCATCGCCGTTCGTGCGCAAGGTCAGGATCGCGGCGGCCATCCTCGGTCTCGAGAGCCGGATCAAGATCGAGGCCGCCGATACGGCCAATCCGAAGGATACGGTGCGTCAGCAGAATCCGCTCGGCAAGATTCCGGCGCTTGTCGTCGACGACGGCCTCGTGCTGTTCGATTCGCGCGTCATCCTCGACTATCTCGATCACGTCGCGGGCGGCGGCCGTATCGTTCCGTCCGATCCGAAGGCGCGGTTTGCGGCGCTGCGCTTGCAGGCGCTCGCCGACGGCATCATGGATGCGTCGATCCTGCGCGTCTACGAGGCGCGCTGGCGCGATCCCGCCAAGCACGAACCGAAGTGGGTCGACCACCAGGCCGGCAAGGTCGCGCGCGGCCTCGCCTCGCTCGAAGCGGCGCCGCCGGCACGCGACGCGACGCCGACCGTCGGCCAGATCGCGCTGGCCTGCGCGCTTGGCTACCAGGATTTCCGTTTCAACGGCATCTGGCGCCAAGACCATCCGCGGCTGGTGAAGTATCTCGACGAATTCTCCGCCGCCGTGCCGGCGTTCGCGGCGACCGCCCCGGCGTAAACGGGAAGCACATCCGCACGATCAAAGAAGAACTGACTAACAGCACGCGCCAATAAAAAAGCCCCGGCCACCGGCCGGGGCTTTCGCCGTGAGGCTTGATCGATCAGAAGCGGAAGTTCAGGCCGCCACGGATCACGTCGGCATTGAAGCTGACGTTGTCGCTCGGGAAGCCGTTGCAGTTCAGACCACACTGGAAGCTGCCGAGATCGTAGTGCAGGTACTCGACCTTGGCCGTGATGTTGTTCATGACCGCGAACTCGACGCCGACGCCGGCGGTCCAGCCGAGTTGCGTGTTGTCCGCGCCGGGAAAGCCCGGTTGGTTCGCCTGCACGCCGCCGAACGCGGCACCGCCCGTGATGTAGGGCATCCAGCGGTCGAACGAGTAGCCGACGCGACCGCGGGCCGTGCCGAGCCAAGTGTTCTTGGTGCTGCAGTTGCCGTTTAAGCAGGCCGGGGTCGACGTGCTGCCCGAGATGTCGGCCCAGTCGATGTCACCCTCGAGGCCGAGCACCCACGGACCGGTCTGCCAGTTGTAGCCGATGGTGCCACCGACCAAGCCGCCCGACACGTCGTGGCTGCCGATCGAGTCCCAGTTGCCGGTGCCCCAGCCGCCGCCGCCGTTGATGCCGAGGTAGAAGCCGGTCCAGTTGTAGTACGGCGTCGCGATCGGCGGCGCCTTGGTATACATCTGCCGCGGCAGGTCGGCCGCATTGGCCATACCAATCATCGCCAGCACGCCGACACTCGCGAGTAGGAAACGCTTCATTTACCCATCCTCCTGTCTTGACCCTTGACGCCAAAGTATTCGATCGCGGGCTGGTGTCTAGTGCATGAAAGACACACCCCAAGCACTGAAAACCGTATGGTAGATGAAAGGTATACGCGCCGAATTTTGCCCGAGTATTGCCCCAATTTGGCCCCTCGCAACTCGTCTTCCGAGTTCCCTCGGACGAGTTCCATGGTTACCAAAATTTAATACTCGGGAGGACTTTCGGCAGGTTCCCAGTGCCCTTCGTGGCAATAACGTGAAATGCGGTAGAACGTTCCCCATTGAAATGCCGCTAAAAGCGATAATTCGCCCCCAAACGGAGAATGTTCGACTCGAATCCGGTGTGGCCGAACAGGACGTAGCGCTGGTCCGAGAGGTCGACGAACAGGTACTCGGCCTTGACGGACCAATTCGGCGTGAGACCCACCTCCATGCCACCGCCGGCCGCCCAGCCCGCATGGGTTTTCTCTTCCCGCAGCCCGTTCGTCTCGAACCGGCCGCCGCCATAGGCGAGGCCGAAGGTGGCATAGAGCAGTACGTTGTCCATCGCGTAGCCGACCCGGCCGCGCAGCGTTCCGAACCAGGGATTGGCGAACCGCGATGCCGCGAAGCGGCCGTCGGCGTCCGATCCCTGCAAGTCGGCCTCGGCGCCGACCACGAAGGTGCCGAATTGCCAGTTGTATCCACCCTGTAAGCCGCCCGTGATGCCGTTCAGGTCAGCCGCATTGGTCGCCGTGGCGGACTGATAGCCGAAATTGAGCCCCACATAGGGGCCGACCCACTTGTAGGTCGGGTAGGGCGGCGGCGCCGTATAGACGCCGCGCGGAATGTCCGCGGCACGCGCCATTCCGGCACCGGCCGTCAGACAGATCGCGGCAATCCAAATCGTCGCGGCGCAGGTCCGCATGTATTTCCTCGGCGGAGGCCCGGCTCGCCGCATCGC
>DATNEC010000290.1:0-16252 GCA_035606815.1 Pirellulales bacterium | reverse complement strand
CCGAGCGGGCCTATCGCCGGCCGTTGGCCTCGGCGCAACGCGAGGAGCTGCTGGCTTTTTATCGCCGTTTGCGCGACCGCGAGGGGCTTGGCCATGAGGAGGCCCTGCGCGACACGCTGGCCAGCGTGCTGTTGTCGCCCTACTTCTGTTATCGTTTCGATCTCGCCCAGCCCGGCGACAAGCTCCAGCCGTTGTCTTCTTACGCGCTGGCGAGCCGGTTGAGCTATTTTCTCTGGTCGAGCATGCCCGACGAAGAACTGCTGGCCCGCGCTGCCGCCGGCGAGTTGCGGCATCCCGACGTGCTGGTCGCCCAGGCGCGCCGCATGTTGCGAGACGATCGTGTTCGGGGGCTGGCGACGCAGTTCGCCGGCAATTGGTTGGACTTTCGCGGCTTCGAAGAGCACAACAGCGTCGATCGCGAGCGATTCGCCAGCTTCACCCCTGAATTGCGGCAGGCGATGTTCGAGGAGCCGCTGCGGTTTTTCATCGACGTCGCCGGCGAAAACCGCTCGGTGCTCGAGTTTCTCGATGCCGATCATACGTTCGTCAATTCGGTTTTGGCGCGCCATTACGGCATGCCGGCGCCGAGCGGCGGGCCCGGCGATTGGGCGCGAATCGACGAGGCCGCTCGCTACGGCCGCGGCGGCCTGCTGCCGATGGCGGTTTTTTTGACCAAGAACGCTCCCGGCTTGCGCACCAGCCCGGTGAAGCGCGGCTACTGGGTCGTGCGCCGCTTGCTGGGCGAGCGCATCCCGGCGCCGCCGCCGGAAGTTCCCGAGTTACCCAAGGACGAGGCGAAGCTAGGCGAGTTAACCTTGCCGCAGGTGTTGGCCAGGCACCGCGAGCACAAGAGCTGCGCGGGCTGCCACGACCGGTTCGACTCGATCGGCCTGGCGCTGGAAGGCTACGGCCCGATCGGCCAGCGCCGCGAGCGCGACCTGGGCGGCCGGCCGGTCAAAGCCCTCGCGGTTTTCCCCGGCAGCGGGCAAGGCGACGGCTTGGAAGGCCTGCGCCGCTACTTGCGCGAGCGGCGGCAGGACGAGTTCGTCGGCAATCTCTGCCGCAAGCTGCTGGCCTATGCCCTGGGGCGAAGTCTCTTGCTTTCCGACGAGCCCTTGATCGAAAATATGCGCAAGCGTCTGGTTGCCGACGGCCACCGCTTCGCCGGGTTGGTCGAGACGATCGTCGTCAGCCCGCAGTTTTTGAACCAACGCGGTGCAGACGAGGATCGATTGGAATGACGCAACGAAGAGAACCACGGATCACTCGGATGCCACGGATCGAAAAAAGATTGACAAGGCCATTGACGCAATTCGCGAGGACTAACCTATGATCCCTGCTCGCACCCGACTTAGCCGCCGCACGGTGCTTCGCGGCGTGGGCGTGGCGATGTCGTTGCCGTGGCTCGAATCGATTCCGGTCTGGGGCGACGAGACGGCCGAGTCCGATGCGGATGCGCCGAAATATCCCCAGCGCTTCGCCGCGCTGTTCATGGGCAACGGCATCAGTCCGAACCATTGGGGCGCCAAGGGCGCCGGCGCCGAGATGGAGTTGAGCAAAAGCCTCGAGCCGCTGGCGCCGCTGAAAACCAAACTGAACGTGATCCACGGCCTGTTCAACAAACAGGCCACGGGCGTCGGCATTCATCCGGGCCAGACCGGCAACATCTTGTCGGGCGCCGCGCTGCAAAAAGGCGCCGTGCTCAAAGGCGGCGTCAGCATGGACCAGGCGCTGGCCGCGCGCCTGGCCGACGAAACGCCGCAGCCGAGCCTGGTCTTGGGCTGCGAGCAGCCGATCACCGGCTACCATGAGACGAACTTTTCGATGGCCTACAGTTCGCACATCTCCTGGCAAGACGCCGCTTCGCCCGTGCCGATGGAGGCCTATCCCTCGCTGGCTTTCGACAGCCTGTTCGACAATCAAGGCAGCCAGCGCACGCTCAGCATTCTCGATCGCGTCCGCGAGCACGCCGCCTATCTGGGCCGCCAGGTCAGCCGTTCGGACAAGGCCAAGCTCGACGAATACCTTACGAGCGTGCGCGAGGTGGAGAAGCAAATCGAGCGCACGCGGGCCATGAAAGCTGCGGCCGACGAGCGGGCCAGCGACCGCGGCGGACCGCCCGCCGCCATGCCGCGCCCCGACAACGGTCTGCCCGAAGACATCCGCGAGCACATGCGGCTGATGTGCGACATCATCGCGCTGGCGTTCCAGACCGACAAGACGCGCGTCGCCACGCTGCTGTTGTGCCGCGATCTTTCGGGGCTGTTTTATCCGTTCCTCGACGTCCGCACGGCCCACCACCCGGCGTCGCACGACGATCAATCCGACGCCTATGAGCGCGTGTCGCGATACTACGTCAGCCAATTGGCCTATCTCGCCGGCCGCCTCGACGCGATGCCCGAGGGCGACCGCACGGTGCTCGACAATTCCTGTTTGATGTTCATCTCGAACATGTGGTCGGGCAGCCGGCACGATTCGACCAAGGTTCCGCTGTTGCTGGCCGGCGGCTTGGGCGGAGCGCTCGAGACGGGCCGCGCACTCGATTACTCGCAACGCGGCGACGACGACCGCAAGTTATGCAGCCTGTACTTGTCGATCATGGACCGCATGGGCGTTCGGCTGGAGCGTTTCGGCGACGCCGAGACGCGGTTGGCGGGTTTCTGAATCGGTCCTTGCGTACAATGCCCCTATGCCTCGCGGATTGCAATTCAACTTGAGCGCATTGCTGTCGATTGTCGGCTTCGTTGGAATATTGATCGCAGTATTCGTAACCGAAAGCCTGAATCCCCGCCAGCGATGGGGGGCAATCGCCACTGGCCTGTTGATCGGCGCGATCGAGTTCGTCAAGTGGATCAAGAAGAAATGAGCCCGCGCCGCGCCCTCAACTCAGCATCCGAACCTTGCTGTCAAAAACAAGCTGGAGTCAGCGTCCCTTCTCGACGCGCCATGTACTTAAATCTTCCGCACCACGCCGACAACGACGCCTAGCACGCGGGCGTTGGTCACGTAGATCGGATTCATCGAGGAATTCGCCGGCTCCAGACGGATGCGCTTGCCCTCGGGAAACCAACGTTTCAGCGTGGCCTCGTTGTCCTCGGTCAACGCGACGACTGTTTGACCGCGAGTGGCGGTGGCCTGCTTGCGAATCACGACATAGTCGCCGTCGGCGATCTGGTCTTCGATCATGGAATCGCCTTTGACCTTCAACACGAAAAGGTCGTCGGCCTGGAACATCTGTCCGAAGTCGATCCGTTCGTCCTGCGCCACGGCTTCGTGCAGCACGCCGGCGGCGATCTGGCCGGCCAGCGGCAAGCCGCCGCTGCCGTCGGGATTTTCGGTGGCCAGCATGATCGCGCGCGACATGTTCGGTTCGCGCGTGATCAGCCCCTTCTTTTCGAGAGCCTTCAAATGACACATCACGCCGTTCGGCGAGCTGATGTCGAAGTGCGAACCGATCTCGCGCACGGTCGGCCCATAGCCGCGATGCCGGATCTTCTCGCGAATGAACTCGTAGACAGCCTTTTGCTTTTCCGTAAGTCGTTCCAAATTGGCCATGGCCTGGTGATCCTTCGAGAGGGTCGCGCGAATGAGTCGTAAGGGCGGTTTCTTCGCCGCCGAAGACTGGTTTCTTCGTCGGAGACGACTGTTGCCGCGGCGAGCGAGCCGCTTCGACAGTCCGCCAATAAGTATAATATACGCGTGTACAGAATCAATAGCGCATGTACACTATTCGTATGTCCGCACAGCGGACCGGTTTATGAGAGCGGAGCGGATTCAGGAGTCAGAGTCAGTAGTCAGAACCGCCAACCACGAATCCCCAACCATCCTGCTCACAGATCCAGCCCGATCCGCTGGCCTTGGCAGTGGCTGGCGCGGGCTTCGAGCACGATCGCCAGCGCGCGATAGGCGTCGTCGAGGCCCGAGGGATTGTGGACCAGGCTGGTCACCGAGCGATGAAACTGACTCAGCAGTTGTTCGCCCACGGGGCGCTCGCTGTCGAGCGATTCCTGATGGCGCCCAGCCTCGTCGAACCAGACCAACGTCGTCGGCAGGTCGATGAAAGCGATCCCGCGCTCGCAAGCCACCTGCAACGCGGCGGGCGGACGATAGGCGACGGCTTCTTGCCAGGCGGCGGGCATGTAGCGCCCGCAACTGATTTGTGCGGTCGGGCCGGCGGCCGAATCGCCGGGTTCGGAGAAATCGAGATTCATCCACTGATAGTCGTCCAGCCCGTCCGGGCCGCCGTGCTTCATGCCCAGCACCGAGGTCGGCCGCCGACCGACGACATAGCAACACCAATCGACCAACTCGATCAAGTCGCTCGTGGGCGAAGTGGCGCTCGGCCGCGCCGGACCGCCGGGCAACTCCTCGGCCGGCCGCCGCATGTGACAAAACAGCAGCCGCGGCGCCCCGAGCCGAGTGGCGATCAGTTCCTTCAACCGGAGTGTCGCGGGAGACTGGCGCCGCGGAAATTCGCTCATGAAGGCGATGCCCGCTTCTTCCACGCGTTGTTTGACGCGCCGCGCCTCTTCCAAGTCGATTTCCAAACTGGTTGCGCAATACACCGCCTTGCCGGCGTCGCACGCGGCGAGGATCGGCAGATAGCCGTACCACTGCGGGGCCAACATCAAGAGGGCGTCGACGTCGGGTCGCTGGGCCAACGCGCGAAATCCGTCGATTGCCGTAGCCCCGAAGTCGCGCGCGGCGTGCTCGGCGCGCAGGGCGATCTGTTCGCAAACGGCCGTGACTTCGAAGCGGTCGCCCAGGGCGCGAAGCGCCGGACGGTGGCGCACCTCCCAGTTTTGTCCCAGACCGACAAGGCCGACGCGAAGCTTCATTTACGTTGATCGATCCGAAGGCCCTGACCGGCGGAGCCGAGACGCAAACCGGCGCTGGATGAGTAATTGGCCGCGGAGTCAAGGCGTTGCCGGCATCCGCGCTTGGCGGCGAGAATTATAGCCTTACGGCCGCCATCTTCTCAACCTCCGAAGGCGGAAGTCTAACGAAATTTTGCACTTACGGTTTCGCGCGTCAAAGTTTGCGTAATTTATGATTGCATCTGCATTTTGCCCGGTTAGACTAGCAAACTTTGACGGCGGCTGCTCCAGGGCAGCTTGCTGGGCAACCACGTTAAGGAGGGAGACCAACCGCCGCAACGAGTACCGCGGCTACGAGCCTTGGTGAACCGCGAGGGTAAAACAGCCTCGCGATTTCGTCCGCCGGCAAACTTCCCGCCCGCCAAGTTTTCCCGCCTTCCGACCCTTCGGACTGCCGCGTTGCGCATGTGCTGAAGACGGAATCGCTTTTCAATGGACTGTCCGGTTGGCCCATCGACGCGGTGGGCCAGCCAAGACCCTGCTGACAAGGAGTATTTTCGCCATGACGAGCTTAGCACTTTCGGCCGTTTTGCAGATTTCGTTACTCTCCACCGGCGCCAACAACTATGCCGACGCTCATAAGGTCCACTCCGAGACGGGCCGCCCGATGGTCATCCTGGTTGGGGCCGAATGGTGCCCGGCTTGCGTGCAGATGAAGAATTCCGTATTGCCCCAGGTCGCACGTCGCGGCTTGCTGAAGAAGGTCGCCTTTGCCACCGTCAACGCCGATCGTCAATCGGGTCTGGCGAAGCAACTCATGCGGGGCGGCTCGATCCCTCAACTCATCATGTATCGCCGCACCGCGGACGGTTGGAAGCGTCATCTGCTGGTCGGCAAGCAAAGCCCCGAGCAGATCGAGGCCTTCATTAATCGCGGCTTGGTCGCCGAAACGCCCGCGTCGCCGTCGGTGACTTCCGCCAGCCACGTGGAATAAGCTCCGCTAGAAGTCGAATACGTCTTTAAGCGAGAGTTGCAGTCCGGGGACAAGCTCGGGAATGGCTACCGTCTCGGTTTCTGCAAAGACGCGAGGCGCCGCGTCGCGGCGGTGTTCGGTCAACGTCCGCAAGTCGGGATCGGCGACCCACACGACGCGCACGCCTGCGGTCAGATAATCGTCGACCTTGCGCTGCACGTAAGGCGGCGTGTCGTTCTTGCTGACGACTTCGACGACCAGATCGGGGATCGTTTCCAAGTAACCTTCCTTCGTCAGCCGCGCGGGCAGCGCCGCGGCACGAAGGAACACAATGTCGGCGCCGACGACGCGATCTGGATTTCGCCACAGCAATACGCCGGCTTCTCCGCCGGACACTTGGCCATGTCCCTGTTTCTCTCCAGCTTCGATGAGGGTATTGGCGATCTTGAATTCGACCCTACCGTGAACGTGCCCCGGCGGCGACATGGCTACGATCCTTCCATTGTCGAGCTCATAATGCACCGGACCCGAAGGCAGTTCGCGCGGCATTTCCGCCAAGTCGGCGGCCGTGAACGGCCGAGGGGCCGCTTCGAGTGGAAGACGGGGGTTGGCGATCGCCATAATGAAACCCGCGGTTAAGAGCCGAGTCGGCAAGCACTGCAAGCAAGGCGGACGTTTTATTATACCAGATGAACCATGAGCCGATCCTTCAAGCTGGGCGACTGCGTGAGGATCCCCGACGGACGCATTGGACGAGTGCGCGAAAAACAGGCGGGAAAATATCGCGTCCGCGTCCGCCGCAAAACGAGCGAGACGCACCAGTTTCTGATGTTCGCGGCCGGCGAGCTGAAGCCCGCCGCTTGCCCGAAGGGCTGGATGAGCCCCGCGGGCTACGTGCGCTATTTGCGCACGACGCTCGAAAAGGCCAAAGCCCGGCAGGCCAAAGGCAAGCGAGCCAAGCACAAATAAATGGGGCCATCGCTTCCCGCAACTTTTCTTCAGGCGACCTTGCACGAATTGCGCTAAAGCATTTAGCCGCCGGTAGATCTCAAAATATTGCCTCGTTCGCGGCTAACTCTCCGGCGGGGATTTGGTGTCTGGTTGGCGCGGCGCCGGCCGATTCGCCATAAAGCGGAACGGCTGCACATGATTGCCGCATCCGCCAGGCCGGCTGTCCATTGACGCCGGCGCCGACGCCCCCAATCATTGCCGAAACCTCTTCAGTCTCTCCCCAGGCGGTTCCTGGGGCTCGGTAAGGCGGCCCGCCGGGTTCGGTTTCGCAGGTCGCCATTCTTGCGGAGACTTCCCCATGGAAGCCATCTCAGGCGGCGTTGTTTTTTCATTGTCGGCAAATCTCTCGGCGTTCGATTTGCCGATCACCGGGGCCTTGGCGTTGCTTGCCGTATTGGCGGCGATCTTGGCCGCCGGCGAACTGCTCGGCCTGCGCTACATTGCCAATCACCAGGTCGGCATTGTCGAAAAGCTCTGGTCGAGCGGCGGTTCGGTGCCCGAAGGCAGCATGATCGCCTTGTCGGGCGAGGCCGGCTATGAAGCCGACGTGTTGCGCGGCGGCTTTCACTTCGGCCTGTGGCGCTGGCAGTACCGACTGCATCGCGTGCGGTTGGTGGCCGTGCCTCAAGGCAAGATCGGCTACGTTTACTCTCGCGACGGCGAACCGCTGCAGCCGAGCCAAACCTTGGGTCGCGTCATCGAGTGCAACAACTTCCAAGACGCCGAAACGTTTCTTGCCGGCGACGGCGAAACGGCGCCGCGCGGCCAGCGCGGCCGGCAACGCGCCGTGCTCCGCGAAGGCGTCTACGCCATCAACCTGGCGCTCTTCACCGTGATTACCGAACACGAGGTCTGCTGCTTGTCGGCGCTGCGCAGCCGCCAAGAAGCCGGGATGCTCAAGCTTTGGCAGGAAGAATTGCGCGAGTGCGACGGCTTCAGCCCGGTGGTCATCGGCGCCGCGGTCGAGTCGATCGATCCGTTGAACCCCGAGGAGCTTGTCGCCATCGACAGCATCGGCATCGTCACCATCCACGACGGGCCTTCGTTGGCGCCGGGCGAGATCATCGCCCCGCCGGTCGCCGTCGACCGCAACGATCCGAACTTTCACAACAACTATCAAGATCCCGAAGCGTTCTTGCGGGCCGGCGGACGCCGCGGGCGGCAATACGTGCCGCTGACCGACGGCACCTATTTCATCAACCGCTGGTTCGCCACGCTGGAAATCATTCCCAAGACGGTCGTGCCGATCGGGTACGTCGGCGTCGTCGTCAGCTACTACGGCCAGGTCGGCCGCGACGTGTCGGGCGCGCTGTTCCGCCACGGCGAGCGCGTGGCCGAAGGCGACCGCGGCGTTTGGGAGCGCCCGCTGGGACCGGGCAAATACCCGTTCAACACTTCGGCCGGCGTGGTGATCCTCGTGCCGACGACGAATTTCGTGCTGCACTGGGTCACCGGCAAGAGCGAAAACCATCGCTACGACGAGTCGCTCCGCTCGATCGACCTGGTCACGCGCGACGCTTACGAGCCGGCACTGCCGCTGTCGGTCGTGGTGCATATCGACTATCAGAAAGCGCCGAACGTCATTCAGCGCTTCGGCGACGTGAAGAAGCTGATCACGCAGACGCTCGATCCGATGCTCAGCGCGTTCTTCCGCGACATCGCCCACAAGAAGACCATGCTGCAATTGCTGCACGAGCGCGATACGATCCAAGTCGAGGCCCGCGAAGAGCTGCGCGACAGGTTCCGGGAGTTCGACATCGAGTGCGTCGACGTGCTGATCGGCAAGCCCGCGACCGAGGCCAAGGACGGCAAGATCGAAACGCTGCTCGAGCAGTTGCGGCTGCGGCAGTTGTCGATCGAGCAGATCGAAACCTTCGAGCACCAGCGCGCCGCGGCCGACAAGCAGCGCTCGCTGAACGAGGCCCAGGCCCAAGCGGCCAAGCAGGCCGAGTTGACGAATTCGCGAGTGCAGGTGCAGATCACCGAAAACCAGGGCGAGGCCGATTTGGCCCGGGCGCGCAAGCAGGCCGAACAGACCGTGGTCGTGGCCGAAGCCGAGTTGGCCCGTGCGCGGCGGCAGGCCGAACAAACGCTGGTGACGGCCGAGGCCGTCAGCCAGCAGCAGGTTTTGGCCGGTCGCGGCGAGGCGCAGCGCGCCATGCAAATCGGCCTGGCTGAAGCCTCGGTGCTGCTGCGCAAGATCAGCTCGTTCGGCGATCCGCGGCTGTATGCCTTGAGCCTGGTCACTGAGGATCTGGCCAATAGCAAGCAACCGCTGGTGCCGGAGAAGCTGTTCGTCGCCGCCGGCGGCGATGGGGCGAACGCCCACGGCGGCATTGCCGGCCAAGGATTGATCGGCACGCTGTTGCAGCTTTTGGTCGCCGAAAAGTCGGGCTTTCAGCCCGCCGACGGCGCCGGAAGCATCGAGTTGGAGGAGTTCGCCAACCGACTCACGCGCGACGCGATGACGTCGTTGAACCTGGAAGCCCCGGCGGTCGAGAAGGCGTAATGCGGGCCGGGCGGGGCGCATTGGCGCCCCGCTCGTCGGCCGGTAGCGGGTCAGTTCACTTCCCGCTTCCTTAGAGGGCCGCGTGCGCTTCGGCAACGCGGCAGCCACGGCCGGCGTCGTCTCGATCGTCTGATGAAAGCGACAGAGCTTGTGATAGAAGAACATGACGGCAATGCTGTGGGCCGGCAATTCAGCCTACTTGCTGCAAGCGTTGGTCAATGGCGTCAATCGGCGGTTCCGCACTCGGATGCTCAGCCGCCCTACGCTTTCTTTTTGTGCGCGGGCGAGTTCTAATTTCGGTCTGCTGGGCATGCATGTCAGCGGAGACACCCGGTGCCGGTCCGAGAACATCTAAAGCGAGCATTCTTCGAATGGGGCGCTATCGCGGCAGCAAGCGCATCGGCGTGCTGCCTGCTGTTATGGGCCCTTTATATTGCTGGCGCTATGAAGCTAGCCGACGATGCCGTCGATTCCCCGATGCTTGTCGGCAAGTGGTGGTGTTCCGCCAGCGAGGATGGGAACATAAAACTCCGTAAGGGCATAGAAAGCATTGAGCAGGTAGATAGATGGCGAAGCCTTGGCGGACCACGCGCCGCCCAAGATCGGCGCTGGCATGCTCCAGGGTTCGTTTTCCAATATTACTTGCTCCCCGGCGATGAACCCCGATGGCTTTTGCGATGCTCAATGCTCATTCCGGCATTCGCCTTCGCCATCATCGCGGCAGTCTTTGCATTCAGATATCGGCGAATCCAGAAAAGATTAGCCGCATTTCCATCTTCAATCGCCACCGCGCCCAGAATCTAGGGCCAAAATTCTTGCGATCAAGCTGACCCGCCACCCCGTCGGCCGCAAAATTGCATGTCGTGCGGGGTTCTGGCTACAATGGCGAATTCGGCGCCCCGCCTCGACTGCTCAATCCTTCCGGTACACTCGCATGAAACTCCGCTTCGTCGTAAGCTGCTCGTTCGTCTTCTCGTTCTTCGCCGCCCTGACCGCCCCCGCTTGGGCGCAAAAATTGCCCGAAGAAGAAGTCAAGTCCCTGCAAGTTCCGCAGGGCATGGATATCTCGCTGTTCGCTTCGGAGCCGATGATCACCAACCCGGCGGCGATCGACGTCGATACGCAAGGCCGCGTCTGGGTGGCCGAGATTCAATGGTATCGCGCGCAGGCCAAAAACCCGCCGGCCGACAAGATCAAGGTTTTGGAAGACACCGACGGCGACGGCAAGGCCGACAAGGCGACCGTCTTCGCCGAGGGCCTCTTCGCCCCGATGAGCATCTGCGTGGCAGGCGACAAGGTCTACGTCGCCACCAGCCCCGATCTGTGGCTCTACGAGGACAAGAACGGCGATCTGAAAGCCGACGGCCCGCCGAAAAAACTGCTGACCGGCTTCGGCGGCCACAACCACGATCACGGCGCTCATAGCCTGGTGCTGGGCCCCGACCATAAATGGTGGATGAGCCACGGCGACACAGGTTTTGACGTGACGGGCACTGACGGCTCGCACATCAAGTTTCAGTGGGGCGCGATGCTTCGCGGCGAACTGGACGGCGGCAAGCTGGAAACGGTGGCCGTCAACTTCCGCAACCCCTATGAAATTTGCGTCAACTCGTTCGGCGAAGCGTATTGCAGCGACAACGACAACGACGGCAACTTCAGCGTCCGCATCTGCTGGATCATGGAAGGGGGCAATTACGGCTGGTTCGGCGGTCCGCCGCCGAAAACTCCGCCCGGCACGCCGTTCGGCGAGCATTGGCACTTCCGCGGCCACATCCCCGGCTTCGTGCCGGCGACGCTGGTGACCGGCTTCGGCTCGCCCTGCGGCATTTGTTATTACGAAGGAGACGCTTTCGGGCCGCAGTTCAAGAATGTGCCCCTGCACGCCGACGCCGGGCCGCGCGAAGTGCGCGCCTACCCGCATGAAAACTCGGGCTACGGCCAGCAGGCGACGAGCCGCGTCTGGATTTCGAGCAAGGACGACGGTTACTTCCGGCCCGACGACATTTGCGCCGCGCCCGACGGCAGCTTGTATGTTTCCGATTGGTACGACGGCGGCGTCGGGGGGCATGCGTATAACGATCCGAACCGAGGCCGCATCTTCTTGGTCCGGCCGAGCGGCAAGAAACTGGACCGCGTCGGCAAGCCCGGCCCGTATCAAAACATCGCCGACGCCATCGAGGGCTTGAAAAGCCCGAACTTGGCGACGCAATATCTGGCCCGCGAGCGCCTGCTGGCCGAAGGCCAGGCGAGCGTGCCGGCGCTCAAGGCGCTGTTGACGGCGGACGATCCCGATTTCCGCGCCCGAGCGCTGTGGCTCTTGGACCGCATCGGCGGCGACGCGCGGAAGCTGGTGGTGGAAACGCTCAAGAGCGACGACGCCGCGTTTCGCGCGTTGGCCGTGCGCATTTTGCGGCGGCACGGCGGCGACAAGTCCGATCCGGCGAGCGGCGCGGGCGAGGCCGTGCTGGCGATGGCCGACGACAAGTCGCCGGAAGTCCGCCGCGAAGTGTTGCTGGCCCTGCCGAAGCTGAGCGGCCCGCTGGCCGAAGCCGCGCTCGTGAAACTGGCGTCGGCCTACGACGGCTCGGACCGCTATCAACTCGAAGCGATCAATATCGCCGCGGGCGCGCGGAAGGCGGAGTTGTATGCGGACCTGGAAAAAGCCGGCCGCCTTTCGATCGACAAGATTCAACTGATGCAGGTGCTGAACCCGCGGGCCGCGGCCGAATTCGTCGTCAAGAGTCTGTCGGCGCCGGGTGTGGACGACGCCGCGCGGACCAAGCTGCTTGCGCATCTGGCCGGCATCCCCTCGGCCGAGGCGGGACAGGCAGTGCTCAAACTGGCGGCCGACCCCGGCGCCAGCGGCGAGATGCGCCAGTCGGCGCTCAAGAGCCTGTCGGCCAACTTGAACGGCGTCTGGAAAGAGTTGAAGGGCAAGCCGGAGTTGGCGGCCGGCATCAAGAGCTTGCTCGCCGATCGCTCGATGCAACTGGCGGCGCTGGCGGCCGTCGGCGAGAACCAACTCGGCGAGCTCGGCGGCGACGTGCTGGCCGTGGCCGCGTCGGACAAGAACTCGGCCGAGGTCCGGCGCAAGGCGATCGAAGTCGCGGCGCAGTTGCGCGTCGGCGGCGCCGCGGCGACGTTGGAAAAACTCGTCGCGGCCAGCGACCCGCACGTTCGCCAGGCCGCGGTCGCCGGCCTGGTCGATCTGCAAGACTTTCCGGCGATCAAGAAATTGCTCGTCGCCAACGGCGCGCCCGTCGACTTGCAAAGCGATCTCGTCCGGCGGTTGATGTCCTCGACGGGCGGGGCGCTCGTGCTGTTGCGGGCGATCGAAGACAAATCGCTTGGCGAACCGCTGGCCAAGTCGGCGATCGCGCTGGCGACGAAACATCCCGACTCGAACATTCGCGTGCTCTATGAGAAATTCATTCCCGAGGCCGATCGCCCGCAACGGTTGGGCGCGGCGATCAAGCCGGCCGAGTTGTTGGCGATGAAGGGCGACGAAAAGCGCGGCGAGCAGATCTTTTTTCAGAGTTCGGCGGCGCAGTGCAAGAACTGCCATCGCGTACGCGGCAACGGCAATACGATCGGCCCCGACCTGAGCCAGATCGGCAAGAAGTACGAGCGTGGCACGCTGCTGGAAACGATCCTCGATCCGTCGAAGGCCATCGCGCCGGAGTACGTCGCCCATCTGCTCGAAACCGAATCGGGCCAGGTCTATGTCGGCTTTCTGGTCGAAAAAACTGCCGACAAGGCGGTGCTTAAGGACGCCCAGGGCAAGCTGATCAGCGTGGCGGCCAAGGAGATCGAAACGCTCGAACCGCAAAAAAAATCGCTGATGCCCGAGTTGGTGCTGCGCGACGTGACGGCCCAGGACGCGGCCGACTTGCTGGCGTTTCTCGCCTCGCTGAAAGAAGCGGTGCAGCCGGTTACGCGGTTCCGCGTGCTCGGCCCGTTCGCCAGCCCCGATTTGAACGGGGTCGACAAGGATTACGGCATCGAGAAGCAACTGGTCTCGCCCGATTTGACCCAGACGCTCCCCGGCGCCGACGGCAAGCGCGTGCGCTGGGAATTGGTCGAGGTCGATCCTTCGCTCGGCTTTCCGGGCGTCGATCAGGTGAAGCACGCGCGGCGGCGCCGCGTGCGCGGCGAAGCCGTGACCAACTATTTTCTGGTCTTCGCCGACAGCGACGCCGATCAGGACATATCGCTCCTGGTGGGCAGCGACGACAGTTGCAAGGTCTGGGTCAACGGCCGACAGGTGCATGAGTATCGCGGCAATCGCGCCTTGCAGCCCGGCGCGGACCAGGTCAAAGCCTCGCTGAAAAACGGCCGCAATGCGATCGTCGTCAAGGTCGAAAACCATCAAGGGCCTGGCGGGGTGAGCCTTTCGATCGGCAGCTCGGCCAACGTGCAGTTGCGGACCGAATAGGCTGAGCAAACGGGCGATTGGATGATGAACCGCGAGCGACAACCCGTTTATTTTTCCGGCGCGTTCTGTCTGCTGTTCGCGGCGACTGCCGGCTGCGGCGCCGTCGCATCTCCCGAGCAAGCGACGATCACGGCCATCGAGCAACTCGGCGGCAGCGTGCGCCGCGACAAGGGCCACGTGGTCAAGGTCGATCTGCATCAAAGCCGCGCGACCGAAGCCGATCTGGAGCTACTGAAAAAATTGCCCCATCTCGACCGGCTCTATCTTCCGCCGGCGGCCAACGACGTCTGGCTGGCCCATTTGCAAGGGCTGAACGAACTGACCAAGCTCGACGTGCAATACTCGCAAGTCAGCGATGCCGGGCTGGTCCAATTGCAGAGCCTGCCGAAGCTGGTCCAGTTGTACACCAACGGCAGCCAGATCACGGCCGCGGGCATCGAGCAACTGCAACAGGCCCGGCCTCAATTGACCGTCGAGATTTTTCCGATCGACCGCCCGTGAAAGCGGCTGGCGCTCGAAACCGGTCGTCGAAAGTCAAATCGCGACGCATGGACTCGACGACGACGGTTTCGGTTAGGGAACATCGACATTCGCCGAAACCCAAGCGAGCGGCGCGCTTTCGGCGGCCCAACTTCGCCATCTTGGCCCAATTTTTCCATCTGCGCTCGGCTGTGTTCGTCGCCTTCAACCGGCCGGCCGGAGTCGTCAGCAGACGAACGGCAGGCATCAGCAGGCGAGCCGGAGGCGTTAGCCTCCGGGTGTCGCTGCGTCGCCATTCCGTCTTGTGACTCTGACTGCTCCGCCGCATCGCCGCGCTCCGCGGATTGGCCGCCAACCCGGAGGCTGACGCCTCCGGCTCGCCTGGATTCGGCGGATCGGCGAGTTTCCAACTCGCCAACTTCGCCATCTTGGCCCAGATTTCCCATCTGAGCTTGGCCGTCTTCACCGGATTGCCGGCGGTCATCGTCGGCGCCCAATTGCCAGATCCAAGGGCCATCGAACGCGCGCTTGCGAGGCGTCAGGCCAAGAGTCTTGCCGGCGCGGCGAAGGGCCTTGGGCGAAATGCCGCACTCGCGGGCCTGGCGGAACAACTTGGGCGAGGCGACCGGCCCGCGCGCCAAGGCGGCCAGCAACCAGCGGTCGACGAAAGATCGCTCTTGCCGCTCTTCGACGCGAGCGGAAGGCGCCAGCAGTTCGGCGGCCGAAACTTCAACCGGTGCCGGCGCCCAGGCGATCCGCCCAGCCACGATCTCCAGCGCCGCGGCGGGCGCGTGCGGGGCCAGATTGTTTTTCACCGTCAACAGCAGCTTGCGGCCGGGTTGCTCGGGATCGCTCGCCGCCAAATAAAGCACTGGCGCCGCGGCCGCCAATTGGTCCAACTTTCGCATCGCCGCACGGGCGCCCGAGGGCAACCGGGCCAGCGCCACGATGGCCACACCCGAGCGCGCCGCCACTTCGGCCAGCCAAGCCAGCAGAAACCCCAGCCGCGCGCTGTCGGGCTCGCGGTGCAAATTGCCGGCCCAAGCCTCCACGTTGTCGACCACCAGCAGCCGCACGTGCGTGGAGCCCATTGCGGCGGCGGTCAGCGCACTGACTCGCTCCACGATCTCGTCGAACGAAAGGATTTGGCCTTCGCGCGGACCGGCGAGGGCCAGCGAGGCGATTCGCTCGGGCGCCGCGCCGGCCGCGTCGAGCCGCTGCCGCAGCAGTTCGACCGTCATGTCGCCGGCATGCGCAATCACGGCTTCGCCGGGCGAGCCGTCGGCCGGCGGTTCGGCCGCCGCGTCTTGCGACACGCGGGCCGTCCAATCGACGGCCAGCAGGCTCTTGCCCGAGCCGTGCTGGCCGGCCAGCACGGTCAGGCAGCCGCGCGGCAGCCGGCCGTCGGCCTCCCATGCGACTTTGGCCGGGCGAACGGCATCCATCGTTTTGAGCGAGACTTCCTCGGAGTAGAACTGAGGTTCCCAGTCGCGGCGGCAATACTTCCAGCGCTCGGGCTTGTAATC
The DNA here is from genome assembly GCA_035606815.1 of Pirellulales bacterium. GTDB lineage: Bacteria > Planctomycetota > Planctomycetia > Pirellulales > JAICIG01 > JAICIG01. The sequence continues at coordinate 501 of DATNEC010000290.1, read as the reverse complement.
CTGTCGCGGCGGCTGGCTTGACCGATCGGAATGTTCGTTTGCAGACATGCCAAGTTCCTTGCAAGTTGGAATCGTGCGACGCAAATCACGCCAATTCTATAGGCAAAGCGGCTTGGGGCAGGACGCGATAAATCCCCTCTCCCTTTGGGAGAGGGTTAGGGTGAGGGAGAACCGCCTCGCCATCACGCCCTCACCCCGGCCCTCTCCCGGAGGGAGAGGGAGGCTCCTAAACTCGCCTTTATCGTGCATTGACGCTCCGATTCGGGGCGACTAACCTCGCATTGGCGGGCAGCATGGGCAAAAGAGCGCAGAAAGCGATCGAGCCGACATGAAACTTCCCGTGTTTTTGGGCTGGGTCGCGTTGCCGCCGCTCCTCGCGGCGCTCGCCGGCTGCAATCGTCCGGCCCACAGCGCGACCAAATCCGAGCCGCCGGCTACGGTCGCCCAGATCGCCAACGAAGAGAAACTCAATACGATCGTGCTCACGCCGGAGGCCGAGAC
>DATNEC010000279.1:0-5546 GCA_035606815.1 Pirellulales bacterium | reverse complement strand
GCGGCACAATTCCACCAACCACATCTCAGCCTCCAAGGAGTCAGCATGTTCAAGCATCCGAGATTCCAAACCCTCTCGATACTCGCAGTCGGCGCGCTGCTGGGGCACGTACTCGCCGCCAGTGACTTTCGAGTCGCTGGACAGGCGACCGGCGCGGCAGCGCCTAGCAAGCAGGCTGATGCGCCCACGAAGCCATCGGCTCAGGATTCGCGAATCGCCCAAGCAGTCAAGAAAGCGGCCGCCCCGAACCAGACCGGTTCAAGCAAGAAACCCAACATCGTCTTCATCATGGGCGATGACATCGGCATGTGGAACATCGGCGCCTACCATCGCGGCCTGATGGCTGGACGCACGCCGAATCTCGACAAGTTGGCCAAGCAAGGGATGCTCTTCACCGACTACTATGCGGAAGCCAGTTGCACGGCTGGTCGCGCCAACTTCATCACGGGCCAACTGCCCATTCGCACCGGTCTTACCACGGTCGGCCAGGCGGGCGCCAAAGTCGGACTTCCAGCCGAAGCCTGCACGATCGCCACAGCGCTCAAAGCGCAGGGCTATGCCACCGGCCAATTCGGCAAGAACCACCTCGGCGATCGCAATGAGTATCTGCCCACGGTCCACGGCTTCGACGAATTCTTCGGCTACCTGTATCACTTGGACGCGATGGAAGACCCAGCCCATCCGAACTACCCGCAGCTACTTTTGAACAGCGTCGGACCGCGCAACATGGTCCATAGCTGGGCGATCGACAAGGATGACCCGACCGAAATGCCGCGGTGGGGCAAGATCGGCAAACAAAAGATTGAAGACGCCGGAACGCTTTATCCCAAGCGTATGGAGACCGTGGACGACGAAATCCGCGACCTTGCCATTAGCTTCATGGACGCGGCCAAACAGGCGAACAAGCCGTTTTTCGTCTGGCTCAATCCCACGCGCATGCACATTGTCACGCATCTTTCGCCGAAATGGGAAGCGACTCGCAACTCGGAGAATGGCTGGTCGGAATACGAAGCCGGCATGGCCCAACTCGACAACGACATCGGTTTAGTGCTGCAAAAGCTAAAGGAGATGGGCGAGGAAGACAACACCATGGTCGTCTTCACCACCGACAACGGCACGGAAAGCTTCACTTGGCCCGACGGCGGAACGACGCCGTTCGCTCAGTGCAAAGGGACGATCATGGAAGGGGGCTTCCGCGTACCTTGCATTGCCCGTTGGCCCGGCAAGATTCCGGCTGACACGGTGCAGAACGGCCTCATGTCCGGCCTGGACTGGTTCCCTACATTCCTCGCCTCCGCCGGCAACGCCACGATCACCGGCGATTTGCTCGAAGGCGTGAAGATTGGCGACCGGACTTACAAAAACCATTTGGACGGCTACAACCAGATCGACATGCTCGCCGGAAAGGGCCCGTCCGCGCGGCACGAGATCTTCTACCTCGGCGAAAGCACGGTAGGCGCAGTGCGCATCGACGATTACAAGTATCGCTTTATCGACCAACCCAACGGCTGGCTGGGCGAGAAGACACGTCCGGACGTGCCGTACATCACCAACCTGCGCCTCGATCCGTTCGAACGCTTGGGCTGGCCCAACAATGGAACCAAGGAAGGCGCGCAGCAATACTTCGATTGGTTCAAGTTCCAATTCTGGCGCTTCGTCTTCGTCCAGGAGGTCATAGGGAAGGAACTCGCGACCTTCATCGATTATCCGCCAATGCAGCGAGGAGCCAGTTTCAACCTCGACGCCGTAAAGGCGGAAATGGCGAAAAGGATGCAACAAGCGGAGGCGGCGAGCAAAGGTCCGGGCCACTAGCCGCCGCGGGCCACCGACTTCTTCTCGAAGAAACCCTTGCTCGTCTTGACGACCGCTACTTCCGGCCCGCCAGAAACAAAAACTGGCCCGCGGCCGGGCCGGCCTTCAACCGTTCCCAGACGTCGGCATCGACGGCGACGCGCTCGCCGCGGCGAAACGCGCGGCCCAGGTCGTCGGTGAGCTCGCGAAACGGCCCCTTGTAGAGCACGCTGCCGCGCACCGCCCCAGCGCTGCCGCCGGGCTTGCGGGCCAGCACTTTCGTCTCGCGAAGCTCGGCGCCGTCGTAATGAAAACAGGGCGATTCGCCGAATTTCGAGAGCTGGATATCGACCAGCCCGGCGGCTTCCATCTCGGAAAGCAACTCGCGATCGACTGGGACCGCTTGCACCGCCGCAGCCGGGCCGGGCAATTTCGGCGAACTCGACAACGGACGGTCGGCCGTCAGCACATGCACCAAGACTTGTCCGCCGGGACGCAGCATGCGCTGCACGGCTTCGAGTGCGCGGCGCCGCTGGGCGGCGTCGAGCGCGGCGTTGAACGTGCCTTGCAGCAGGAACTCGTCGACGCTGTCCGCCGGGCAGTCGCCGTCGCCCACTGTTTGCAACGCCTCGTCGAACGACTGGCCCAAGCGATGGAAGACGTTCGCCGTTTGCGGCTGTGAGTCAGCGGTCAGGGAAGCTGCGGGCAACACCTCGGGCGGCGCATGTCCGGCGCCACGATGATCGATGTCTTCCTCGAAGACGTAAACCTCCCACAACGTTCCGTCCGGGTCGGTGGCCCAGAACTTGGTTTGCCGAGCGTAGCAGCACTCGACCCCTTCTTCGCGTTCGGTGGGCATGCCGGCGGCTTCCAGGCGGCGCTGCGCTTCGACGAGGGCCTCGGAACTCGCCATCCGAAAGCCGACATGGTTCAGCGCGCCCACGCCGGCGACGCCGCGAGGTTCGAGCGACAACACGAGCGGCGGATCGTTCAACTCGAACTTGGCGTAGTCTTCGCGGACCTTGGCCGGCGGAACTCCCAGCAGCGTTTCGAGGAATTTGATCGAACGCGACAACTCGCCGACGTTCAGCGAGAGATGGAATTTCGTGGCGGTTTCGGTTTCAAGCGTGGACATATAGTAGTCTCCTTTCGAGCGTGTTATCGAAAAGTTTCCCGCTCCCACTGAGGGCGGGGCCTTCCGGCGCCCCTCACCCCAACCCTCTCCCAAAGGGAGAGGGAGCCGGAGAGGAGCCAGGCAGCGGCACGAGCCAAGCCGCGATCCCCAAAATCAATACCACCGGCGCCAGCGAGTAAAACATCAGCGTATACGAATTCGTCGAGCGCAAACACCAGGCGGCCAACACGGGGCCGAAGGCCGAAGCGACGACGGTCATCAACTGGGCCGCCCCTTGAATCTTGCCCAGGTGCGTTTGCCCGAACGCCTGCCCCCAAACCGTGAAGAAACAAACGGTGACCGTGCCGCCGGCCAACCCCATCGCCAACGTGTAGGCATAAACCTGGGGCAAGGTTTCGACGTGCGGAAAGGCCGCCATCGAGCCGCCGAGGATGAACATCGCCCCGGCCATCAGCCAATTCAGCGGCACACGCGAAGCGGCCAGCCCGCCCAACAGATTGGCGCCGATCCCGGCGGCGAAGCCTACCGAGCCAAGCGTGTGGAACGTGGCGGGGTCGAAGCCGCGCTCGTTGAGGATCGACTGGTTGAACAGCGAGACGCTGGAAGAAATCATGCCGTACAGCGAACTAGTTATGGCGAAGACCCAGAAGCACGGCGAGCCGAGCGCTTGGAACAACGTATGACCCCCGGCGGGGACGCGGGCGATCTCTTGAGCGTCGGGCAAAGGTGTCGTGTCCGCGTCCGTCTCGATGGCTCGCCCTTCATTGGGACGCACGAGGAACCAGGCCAGCGGCGCCATGATCGCCAACAGTGCGACGCCGATTCCGCACCACGTCTGCCGCCAGCCGAACTCGAGCACGCAAGCTCCGAGCGGCTTGAACGAGAAGCCGAAGCCCAAGCCGACCAGTACGGAGTAAACGCCCATCGCCACGCTCAGCCGCTTCGGAAACGACTTGCCGACCAGCGCCAGGCTGGCCACCGACAACATGCTCTGCCCGAAACCGCGCGTGAGCAGCACGGCGAGAAACAACATCGGCCAGGTTTCGACGAAGCTCATGGCCGCCACGACGCAGCCCAAGGCGACCACGACGGCGGTCAGCACGTTGCGCGTGCCGAAGCGGTCGATCCACGCACCGCAGGGCAGGCAAAACGCCGCCCCGATCAAGGTCGCCCAAAGATTGATGTCGGCGAACAGCCCGCGATCGATCCGCAACTCTTCGATCAGCGGCTCCGTCACCAGGCCCAAGCCGTGCGTGCGGCCCGGCAGCGTGGCGACCATCGCCGCCGCGGCGACCGCGATATGGACCCAGCCGTACTGCCTCCGCGGCGCGGCTTGGCCGCCATCGGCCGCAGCAGCCGCCGGAGCGAGATAGGGGTTCTCTTCGATGGCCGACATGCGTTGTTACCGAAAATAAGCGTCCGTCTTGCCGTAGTCGGCGTATTTTTCGCGGAGCCAGCGATGGAAACTGCGGTAGTGCTGCTCTCGCAAGTCGCCCCCGTCGCCGGCGGCATTGTAGCTCAGATAAAGTTGCCGCCGCCAACGCGAGGCCCGATTCGGCGATGAGCGGTGCGGCGTGAAACAGCCGAAGATCGCCACGTCGCCCGACTGTAATTCGAGCGGCGCCGACCGCGACGGATCGACCGCGTCGGCCGGCAGTTCGTGATACTGCCCGTCTTCAACGCTCAGGCAGCCGTCGCGATGATAGCCGGAGAATGCCTCGGTGCAGCCATTCTCGGCGTCGGCCGCGTCGATGGCGACCAGCACCGTCACGAAACTGCGGGGAAAATCGGGCCAGGCGATAAAATCCTGGTGCAGGCCGTAGCCGCGGGCGCCAGGCGGTTTGAAAATCAGCTTGTCTTTGAACAACCGCGGCTCGTCGCGATAAAGGGAAGCCAACGGATCGAGAATCCTCCGATCGGCGGCCAATGCCGCGCACACCGGGCTGATATCGACGACCGGATCGAATGTCTCGAAGACGCACTCGCCGCCGGCGACGCTGGGCTGATAGCGGCAGCGAAGATTCTTGACGTCGATCAAGTCGCGCCGCGCCGCGAGCCGCTCCGCCTCGTCGGAGGCCGCGGCGATCTCCGCGGGCGAAAACACGCCGCGCAACGTCAAATGGCCGTTCCGTTCGTACTCTTGAACTTGCGCCGGCCGCAAAGCATGGCGGCCGTGGGCCGCGGTTTGCGGCGTCTCGGTCCCCGGCATCGGAAAACACCTCGCTGACCTAAAAGTTCCCCAATGCCTCGCCCCCTTTGCGCGTGGACAGGCCGCCCCAGATCCGCAGGTCGATCGAGTCGGCGATCACTCGCACCGAGCCGTCGGCCAACAGCAGATTGATGCCGCCGGGGTGCCAACTGCGGGCGGTCCGCCAGCCCGTGTCGGTGAAGGAATTCTGCGGATCGTAGCCGATGCAGTCGAGCCGCGGCGAGTTGGGCTGTAGGTAATGATTGTAGAGCGCGCAGCGCGTGTCGCCGTTGGCCCAGGAAAAGCTGCGCGGATCGCTGACGTTGTATTGCGAGGCGCCCAGGCAATTGGCGTCGGTAATCGGCGAGCCGGCGATATAGGCGTAAACGGTCTGCGGATCGGGCGGAGAACCGACGAAGGAAGAGCCGAGAA
>DATNEC010000269.1:0-5021 GCA_035606815.1 Pirellulales bacterium | reverse complement strand
TGATGGCCCGGACCCCTCGATGCGTCCACCACGAACGGTGCGCCGGGCCCCCCCTTCTTGCCCGAATCAAACTCCGACAACGGCGAGGGACTATTTTGTTACCAAAGCGGCATGTACGCCAGGGGTACGTTTAACACTGGCCATACGACATCCCCAGAAAATAAAAAGCCAGTTAAACGTGGCTCTCTGACCGCAGCCAGGGCATGAAGTTGGCCCCAACAAGATCCACGCGACCACTTTTGGAACAATTAAACGAGCAAGCGAAGGGCTCTCGATGGCAAGTTGGATGCGATGAGCAAAGAAGGGCAAGCCGTGCTCGCCCCCGCAACTCGCCCCCGCAACTCGCCCCCGCGGGCGGCGTGGCGGTGGCCGCATCCGGAGTGACGACGCCTCTAGGATGACATCATATCTGAGGCAGGCCTACGTGCTTCCGATGGCATGCCCGGCATTGGGCGGTCTTCCGCTATCGTTGGGCCGCACTCCGCCGACGCCAGCGACAGGCGGCGCGCCGGAATTGTCGGGGGCGAAAAGCTGCGCAGGGCCGAGCGGCAAAAAGTGCCCTGGTTCTTTGGAGCAATCATGGCCGCCACGCATCGGCGGCAGCGATGCTGACGACCGGCGGCGTGGCGGAATTGCTCCAAAGCCAGCCGCCGCAACCAATCGTCGGCTGTGATGTCGTATTGCTCGATGATGTTCGGGATCCAGGCCCATCCTCGTCGAACTCGATATCCCGCCTCGGCAATCAGGATATCTCGCTTCGGCAAGTCACGATGGGGTGGCGACAAGCATTTTACTTCGGTCGGCCCAATGGGACCGAAATGCCTGGGAACATGTCGCGCCGTAGCGGCGGCCGACGACGCTGCATCTCGCGCGGGCTGACTTGCATCAGCCCGTTGAGCCGATCGACCTCGCGCGGGTGGATGCGAATGCGGCCCTGGCCCCGCGGGCCGCCTTGGAAATATTCGATCGTGACGTGTTGACCGCGCAGGACGAATTCGCCGCGATCGGACTGTCGCAGCCAAGCGTAAAGTTGGCTCGGCGCAATTCCCAGTCGCTGGGCGGATTCACGCACGTTAAGTAATGCGTCCGACATGGTTTTGGAATTGGCGACGCGCACCTGGCGCCGGCGACTCCCGTTTCAAAAACGACATAACGATCGATGCTGACGACTCACGTGGTAGTGTTTGCCAGGGTGTGGCCCAGGGCAAAGAATCTGTACCACGAAGGGGCTGCCTAGTTAAAACGACACAACTAGCGAATTGGAAAGTAGTTGCAACTTCGATAGGTGCGGCTTGCGCAGGCTGGACAGTTGGGGATTCGCCCTAGGGCGCTGCGATAAACCGCGACTATCGGTCGATTGACGGCTCGTATTTTCAAAAAGCTGTCCGGCGACACGCGCATGGAAGCCGCGACGCGGCCATTGGTGCAAGCCGCATCGCAGCCCGCCCTAACGATCAGCGTTCTCGGGCCTCCGACAACGGCGAGCCTTGAGCCGAGCGAGGGTCATGAACGGCGCCTCCGCAAGAATCTCCGTTTGCGGCGTTCACGATGAGCCGTAGCTGCTTCAGATGCTGAATTTTCGGAAGAAACGCGTCACAAGCTGAGAGCACCGAGGTTACCGATTGGCGGCGGCGGTCGCGCGGCGCCAGCGTGCGCGCCCTCGGATCTCGCTTGCCTGAACTCGGTCGCGCTTGTTGAGGAGAGTTTCCGTTGATTCGAAACGAGAACTCTGACGGCTCGGCTCGCTTAGCTATTGCGAGTCGGCCTTTTCCACAGCGTCTTTGAGGCCCTTCCCGCAGCATAGTCGCGCGCTTGCACGCGCGGCTGGTCTTGGTCGTTCCGAGGGGCCGGCGGTCTCGTTTCGTGCCGAGCCGCCCGGCCAAAAAGGGCGGCGTAATTTTTTCAGGAGATATTTGATGATTGCATTTGCTCGTTCCTGTCGCCCGCCTCATTCCAAGCAGCCGGGCTGGCACGCCGGCTTTTTGAACATGCTGCCCGCCATCCTGCGGCAATTGCGCTTCGCGTTTCGTAGCCTGGAACCCGAGCAGCGCGCCGAAGCGCTGGCCGAGGCCACGGCCAGCGCGGCGATCGTCTATGCTCGGCTGTTTCAGCAGGGCAAGGTCGACGTGGCTTATCCCAGCGTCTTGGCCCGGTTCGCCGCCGCACAATACGGCGCCGGCCGTCGGGTCGGCGGTCGGCTGAACGTCAACGACGTGATGTCGCGCTACGCCCAGCGGCGCCGCGGCATTTGCGTCGAGCGGCTCGACCGGTTCGACGCCGAAGAAGGCTGGAAAGAAGTTCTCGTCGAGGACCGCACCTGTACGCCGGCCGACTTGGCCGCCAGCCGGATCGATTTCGAGGATTGGCTGCACCGCTTGCCGGCGAAACGGCGCCGCATCGCCGCCCGCTTGGGCGCCGGCGAAGCCACGCTGCGCGTGGCGCAAAAGTTCCGCCTGTCCCCGGGCCGCATCTCGCAACTGCGCCGCGAATTCGAGCAGGATTGGCGGGCGTTTCATGGCCAACCCGCCGAAGAGCCCATTTAGCCGGCCTCGCTTTCTCTTGCTCCTTCCTCGAGCGGCCCCAGAGCCGCTTTTCTCAGGAGTGTTTTCATGATCCCTTCGTTTTGGGCGGCCCTGCGCGCCAGCATGGCGCGCAGGCCGCCGGCCGAGACCTATCGGGCCAAGCTGCTGGTCGTCGTCGAGGGCAAACACGATGTCGAATTCCTGCGGCGCGTGAGCCGCACGTTGCACGGCGACGACCCTCGGTCGCCCGACTTGTCCGAACTGGAGCTGCGGGGCGCCGTCGTCTTCGTCCCCTTCGGCGGCGGCGATATTCTGGGCTGGACCGATCGGCTGGCCGGTTTGAGTCAGTCGGAGTTCCATCTCTACGACCGCGAGGCGCCGCCGGAAACGGCGGTCCGAGAGCGGGCGGCGGCAATCGTCAATGCGCGGCCGAAGTGCCGGGCCTTTTTGACGGGCAAACGGTCGCTGGAGAATTATCTCTCGCCGCGCGCCATCTATGAGGCCCGCGGCGTCGACATCCGCTTCTCGGATCACGACCACGTCGCCGAGCTGGCGGCCCGCTACGACTGGTCGATCGCCGGCCGGGAGCCGCCTTGGGATGCGCTTGCGGCGCGCGCTCGCAAGCGGCTCCGCGAACGGGCCAAACGCTGGCTCAATACGCAAGCCGCCCAGCGGATGACCGTCGAACGGATCGACCAGTGCGATCCGCAGGGCGAGATCCGCGCTTGGCTCCAAACCATGGCCCGGCTCGCGAACCTAGCGAGCTGATGACAGTTTCAAGTTATTTCAAGACCTCCAATCCACACCTAAAAGGATCCGACTCATGCCCCGAAAATCTTCCAAGCCTCAAATGCCGGCTGCCGCTGTCGCTGCAGCTGCAACGCCCGCCATCGCCGCGGCCCCCCGCGGACGGGCCAGTTGGTCCGGAATGCTGCGATTGAGCCTGGTGACCGTTCCCGTCAAGGCTTATCCGGCCGCCAGCAGCACCGAGGCCGTCCACTTCAATCAGCTGCATGCCGATTGCGGTCAGCGGATCGCTTATGAAAAGCATTGTCCCGCGCACGGCGCCGTCGACGCCGCCGAGATTGTCAAAGGCTATCAATATGCGCCCGGCCAATACGTCGTCATCGAGGCGTCGGAATTGGAATGCCTGCGCTCGGCCAAAGACAAAGCCTTGTCGCTGGAACGGTTCGTCGATGCTCGTGAAATCGATCCCGTGGCGTTCTCCGGCCGCTGTTTGTACTTGCTCCCCGAATGTCCGGCGGCGCAACGCCCCTACTTGCTGTTGGCGCAGGCCATGCGCGAGCGCGGCAAGTGGGCCGTGGGGCGCGTCGCCATGTCGGGCCATCGGCAAGTCGTCGTCGTGCGGCCGCAGGGTCGGATGCTGGCGATGGACGTACTGCACGATCCGGGGCAGCTGCGCTCCTCGGCCTGGCTGGAAGCGGAGTTGCAGCCGCTCGAAACCAGTCCCGAGGAGCTACAACTGGCCGGCATGCTGATCGACTCGGCCTGCGGCGCCGTGGACTGGCATCAATACCGCGACGACACGCCCGACAAGCTGGCGGCGCTGGTCGAGGCCAAAGTCGCCGGCCGGGAAATCGCCGCGCCGGCCGACGAGCCGGTGCAAGTGCTCAAGCTGCTCGATGCGCTCAAGCAGAGCGTGGCCCATGCGCAATGCGAGGCGGCCGAGCCCGGCAAGCGCAAATCGCAGCGGAGGTCGGCATGATCGAGCGATTGTCGCCGATGCTCGCCGCGCAGGCCGAGCCTTTTGATTCCGACGACCACCTATTCGAAGTCAAATGGAACGGCGTGCGCACGCTGGCTGCGGTGGAAGGGGGTCAATGGCGGGCCTGGGGCCGGGAACTCTCCGACTACGCTTCGCGCTACCCGGAGCTGGAGCTGCTCCGCGGCTTGCCGGACGGCGTCGTGCTCGACGGAGAATTGGTCGTGCTGCGCGAAGGGCGGGCTGAACTGGACGAGTTGATGCGCCGGCATCAGCTCGTCAGTCCGCGAAAGATCCAGGAGGCCAGTCGGTTTCTGCCGGCGACCTATATCGTCTTCGATTTGCTGTATGCCGGCGGCCGGTCCTTGTTGGGCCGGCCGCTGGCCGAGCGGCGGCGGCGATTGGAGGAATTGCTGGCGGCGCACAACGATCCGCGGCTGGTTTTTTCGGCGGGGATCGCGGGGGGCGGCCAGGCGTTTTTTCGCCAGGTCGTCGAGCAGGGCCATGAGGGAGCGATGGCCAAGCATATGAAGAGCCGTTATCTGCCCGGCCGACGAGGGCAGGCCTGGCGCAAGATCAAGCCGTTTCAATCGATTCCTTGCGTCGTGCTGGGTTACACGCCGTCGTGGCAAGGGTTTCGTAGTCTGCTGGTCGGCGCCGTCTGGGGGCGGAAGCTGCAATACGTCGCCGAACTGACCAGCGGCTTCACGCAGGAGGCCAAGCGGCGATTGGCGCCGCGGCTGCCGACGCTCGTGCGCAGCCAGCCGGCGGTGCCA
>DATNEC010000252.1:0-6618 GCA_035606815.1 Pirellulales bacterium | reverse complement strand
GGCGAGTTGATCGCCGTCAAGCCGGGCCTGTGCATCATGATCCGGCCCGGCGTGCGGCATCGGGCCGTCGGCCGCATGACCGTATTGATCGTCGTCTATCCCAAGTTCGATCCGGACGACGAGTGGTTCGATTGAGCGGCTTGCTCCGGCGGGTTTTCTGCCGTATCCTAAAACGCATAGCCTGCCCGCCTGTCCCGGACATCCGGACCCTCAGAGATCCTGCCATGAGATTGAAGCGTATCGTCGCATTATTGAGTTCCTGCGGTCTGGGATTAGTTCTGACGTCGCCGCTCTGCGCCGCCGATCCCGTGGCGCCGAAATCTGCGAAGTCCAAGCCGGCTGCGTCGAAGCCCTCCGCGGCTCCGAAATCGGCAGCTGCGAAATCGTCCGCGATCGACCCCTTGGATTGGCCCTCTTGGCGCGGGCCGGAACAAAACGGCATCTCGCGCGAGACCGGTTTGATCGATTCTTGGACTCAGGACGGCGAGAACGTCGTTTGGCAAAGCGACAAGCTCGGCAGCCGTTCGACGCCGATCGTGATGCGCGGCAAGATTTACACCATTTGCCCCGACCAGCCCGGCACGCCGCAAGAGCGCGAAAAGGTCGTCTGCGCCGACGCCGAGACCGGCGAGCTCCTCTGGGAAAACAAGTTCAACGTGTACCTCTCCGACGTTCCCAAGGAACGCCTGGGTTGGTCGTGTTGCGCAGGCGATCCGGCCACCGGCCGCATCTACGCGATGGGCGTCTGCGACTATTTTCAATGCCTCGATGGCGAGACGGGCGAAACGATCTGGTCGCACTCGCTGAATGAAGAATACGGCTTCTTGAACACCTACGGCGGCCGCACCAATACGCCGGTGATCTACGAAGATCTGGTGATTATCAGCGCGGTCGTGATCGGCTGGGGCGAGATGGCCATGCCGGCCCATCGCTTCGTGGCCTTCAACAAGGAAACCGGCGAGGCCGTCTGGTTCAACGGCACGCGATTGCGGCCCGACGATACCACTTATAGTACGCCCGTCACGACGGTGTTGGCCGGCCAAGCCGCGATGGTCTTCGGGTCGGGGGATGGCGGCGTGTATGCCTTTCAACCGCGCACTGGCAAGCAGATTTGGGGCTTTCAGTTGTCGCAGCGCGGCATCAATACCTCGCCGGTGGTCGATGGTGACATGGTGTACATAAGCCATAGCGAGGAGAACCCGACGGGCACCAAGATGGGCGCCTTGACGGCCATCGACGGCGCGCTGTCGGGCGACATCACGAAATCGGGCGCCAAGTGGCTGAAAGAAGAGATCATGGTCGGCAAAAGCTCGCCGATCGTGCTCGACGGCCGCATCTACGCGATGGACGACGGCAACGCACTGTACGTCTTCGATGCCGCCAGCGGAAAACCGGTCGGCAAGAAGACGCGACTGCTGGGCACCGCCACACGGGCGAGCCTGTTGTATGCCGACGGCAAGTTCTACGCCTGCTCGACCAGCGCTTGGCATGTGATCGAGCCGACGAAAGAGGGCGCCAAGATCGTGCATCGTCTGCGCTTCGGCCAGGGCGAGGAAATCCACGGCTCGCCGATCGTTTCGCACGGCCGGGTTTATCTGCCCACGACCGACAAGCTCTACTGCCTGGCCAAGGCAGACGCCAAGCCGGCCGCGGACGAACGGCCCGACGCCGCACAGGAAGACGACTTGGACGGAAAAACCGCGGGCGCCCAGGTGCAGCTTGTGCCCGTCGAGTCGTTGATCCGGCCGGGAGAAAAGGTCGAGTTCAAAGTCCGCTTGTACAATGCTCGCGGGCAGTTTCTCAAGGAAGTCGACGACGCCGACTTCAAAGTCAGCGCCGGGGGCGAAATCGATTCGCAAGGCGCGTTCACGGCGGCTTCGGACGCCCGGCACGTGGGCGCGATCGTCACGGCCAAGGTCGGCGAGTTGACCGGCACGGCGCGGGTCCGCGTCATTCCCCCCTTGCCCTGGAAGTTCACGTTCGACAACGGCCAGATTCCGGTCACTTGGGTCGGCATGCGCTATCGCCACGTCACGCTCGACGACGACTTGTATCTGGCGCTCAAGGAAAAGAACCCGCGCGCCGGCGAATTGTACATCTATCTGACGACCGCCTTGGCGGGCGGCAAGGAACCCAAGATCAGCCTCAACGACCGCACGCCGCGCCGCACTTGGACGGAGTTGCTGCGCTACCTGGGGTTGATCGAAGACGAACGAGTGAAAACCATCGACGGGGTCAAGGCGGAGCTAAGCGATGCCCTTCAATTGCTGGAGGCCGAGCGCGTCATTGCCTCGTGGGAACTATCGTCGAAAGCCCCCGGCGATATCGGCCTCGACGTCGTTCGCGGCGATCGTAAGTTGGAAGGCAACGGAGTGATGGTCAAGATCAGCACCATCCCCAAGGGCACCCGCAGTCAAGGCTGGATGGGGCAAACCGACCTTCACGACTACACGGTCCAGGCCGACGTTCGCGGCAACCTGCGCGAGGACCAGTCGCCCGACATCGGCTTGATCGCCCAGCGCTACACGATCGACATGATGGGCGGCTTGCAGCAATTGCAGCTTCGCTCATGGACGGCTGAACTGCGCCGCTTCTCGAAGACGGTCCCCTTTTCGTGGAAGCCCGACGTCTGGTACACGATCAAGCTCCGCGCTTCGACCGAGGACGGCGCCGCGGTGCTGAAGGCCAAAGTCTGGCCGCGCGGAGAGACCGAACCCGAAGCCTGGTCGATCGAGGCCATCGACAAAGCGCCGAACCTGCAAGGCAGCCCCGGCTTGTTCGGCAACGCCGGCAATGCCGAGATTTTTTTGGACAACATTACCGTCACCGCCAACTGAGCCTGATCCATCGGGCGCAAACTCGCTCGGCCGATCACTGGCCGAGGAGCGACTGTCCGGTTTTTTCAGGGCCCGCCTTTATAGGGAGTAACTCACGCATGTGGAACATGATTCGATCCGCGCCGCTACTGGTTCTTTTGCTTGCCGTTTGTACGGCGATTTCGGCTCCTCTGGGTTGTTCGCAGGCCGACCAAAAAGCGGCCCCCAAGGGCGCGCCCCGAGACGACGTCGCGGCACCCAGCGTGGAAACTCCCGACGCCACGACGAGCGGCGACGAGGCGAAACCGGCCGAAGACATGCCGGCCGACGATGGCAAGCCGGAAGATAAGGAGGCGCCTGGGGAAGACAAGGTCGACGAAGCCGCCCCCGAGAAGGATGCCGCCGATAAAAAAGCTGCGGACGAAAAAGACGCGGACGACAAGGCCGCGGAAAGATCGGCAGCCAAAGACGAGCAGCCGGCCGCCCGCAAGACTGCCGGGGAAGCAAAAGGCGGCGACTGGAACCAGTGGGCCGGCTCGTCGATGCGCAACAACACTCCCGAAGGGAAGAATATCGCCACCGAATGGGATCTGGGCGAGTTCGACGATGAATCCGGCGAGTGGCTGAAGAAGAAGGCCAAGAACGTCAAATGGGTCGCCCGGCTCGGCTCGGAAAGCTACGGCAACCCGGTCGTCGCGGGCGGCAAAGTGTTCGTCGGCACCAACAACGGCGGCGGAAGGCTCAAGCGCTATCCGGCGGCGGTCGATCTGGGCTGCCTGGTCTGCTTCAACGAGGCCGATGGCAAGTTCCTGTGGCAGGCTTCCAGCGAAAAGCTGCCCACCGGCCGCGTCCACGACTGGCACTTGATGGGCATTTGCTGCGCTCCGCTCGTCGAGGGCGATCGCTTGTGGTACGTCACCAGCCGCGGCGAAGTCGTATGTCTCGATACCGAGGGCTTTCAAGACGGCGAAAATGACGGCCCGAACAAGGCCGAGCCGAACGAGAACACCGACGAGGCCGACGTGGTCTGGATGCTCGACATGATGGGCCAATTGAAGATCTCGCAACACAACATGTGCAGTTGCTCGATCACGTCGGCGGGCGACATCATCTTCGTCAACACCTCGAACGGCGTGGACGAAGGACACACGACGGTTCCCGCGCCCGAGGCGCCCAGCTTTTTGGCCCTCGACAAGCATACGGGCAAGATCCTCTGGCAGGACAATTCGCCCGGCGTCAATATTCTGCACGGGCAGTGGTCGTCGCCGGCCTACGCGGTGCTGGGCGACGTGCCGCAGGTCTTGTTCGGCGGCGGCGACGGCTGGCTGCGCAGCTTTCGCGCCGAAGCCACGACGGATGGCAAAGCAGAGTTGCTCTGGGAGTTCGACTGCAACCCGAAAGAGGCCAAGTACAGCGTCAGCGGCCGCAGCACGCGCAACCACCTGATCGCCACGCCGGTGATCTACGACGGGCTGGTGTATATCGCCGTCGGCGAAGATCCCGAGCACGGCGAAGGCAACGGTCACCTGTGGTGCATCGATCCGACGAAGCGCGGCGACGTCAGCAGCGAACTGGCCTTCAAGGTCGACGATCGCGAGCACCCTCTGCCCCATCGACGATTGCAGGCCGTCATCGCCGAGGACGGCGAGATCGCCGTGCCGAACCCGAATTCGGCCGCGGTTTGGCACTATATCGGCAAGGATCTCGACGGCGACGGCAAGTTGAAGGAATTCGAAGAGCAGATGCACCGCACCTGCGGCACCGCGGCGATCAAAAACGGCTTGCTGATTCTTCCCGATTTCAGCGGTCTGGTGCATTGCCTCGACGCCAAGACGGGCGAATCGCATTGGACCCACGACTTGTTCGCCGAGAGCTGGGGTTCGGCGATGATCGTCGAAGACAAGGTCTACGTGGGCGACGCGGAAGGTAAAATCACGATCTTCAAGCTTTCGCCCGAGAAGGAAATCCTCGGCGAAATGGAGATGGGCAACTCGGTGTTCACGACGCCGATCGTGGCCAACAATGTGTTGTACATCGCCAATAAGACGTACCTGTTCGCGATCACGCCGAACGACGCGGACGCCGCCGCCGACGCATCGCCGCCCGCGGGCGACGATGCGGTCGCCAAAAAAGCCGAGTAGGCGCGGCGATGACGAAGCGCGTGCTTGACGTGGGACAGTGCCAGCCCGACCACGGGGCGATTCGTCGTCTCGTGCGAGGCGAGTTCGGCGCCGAGGTCGTCCAGGCCGATCGACTCGACGATGCGCTGGCGCAGTTGCGCGCGGGCCGCTTCGATCTGGTTCTGATCAACCGCAAGCTCGACGTCGACTACAGCGATGGAATCGAGATCCTGCAGGCTATCAAGGCCGATGCCGAGTTGGCCTCGACGCCGGTCATGCTCGTCACCAACTACGCCGAACATCAGCAGGCCGCGATCGCCGCCGGCGCCGAGCCGGGTTTCGGCAAGGCCGAGTTGAACCGCGCGGAAACGCGAGACAAGCTGGCGAAGTTCCTCGGCCAAGGTGGGCGCTAAGCGGAAACGCCCAAACGTGCGTAGGACGGACTTCCAGTCCGTCGTCGGCCGCGTGACGGACCAGAGGTCCGCCCTACAGTTGACGTGACGAACCCGCGATTCTACGGGTTTCGTGACGGACCAGACGTCCGTCCTATAGGCCGCTCTCACGGCCGCAGCGAGATGCGGCTGCTACGGCCCCTTCAACTCCATCACGACCCAGGTGGCGCCTGCGGCAATCGCCCCGACGACGACGGCGACGGCGTAGGACATCCCGACGTGGCCCAAGGAATAGCCTGTCGCCATCGAGGCGAACACTGTGCCGAAGAAGCCGAAATTGAAGCCCACGAGCGCCCCCATCCGCTGCTTTTTCTTCCAGGCTTCGCGCTCGGCCGGATCGACGCCCGTACGGCGCGTGGCTTTTGCTTCTCCTTCGGGCTTCGGCTCCGGCTTGGCCGTCTTGGCGTCGGCCTTGACCGGCCCGGCGGAGAGTTCGGCGGCGGCCTGTTCGCGTGAGTAGTGCTTGGTGATGGCCTCGTGGATGCTGCTCGGCGTGCAAAGCACCGTGCGGACCGGCATGCCGAACCGCAGCCGAAACTGGTCTTCGATCTCGGGCGACAACTGATTGGGAGACACCACCAGCAGCCGGCCGTCGTCGATCATCAGCGGCACGCACGACTGCTGCCGCGCCATGACGGCGGGCAGCTTGGGCAGCAGCGATTCGTCGATGCCCACCTCGGAGATTTCGACGTACGGCAAGCCGACCGCTTCGGCGTAGGCCTGCATCACCGCGTCGGGCGCGGCCAGCTTTTGCTGCATCACCGCGTCGCGGATCTCGACGCCGACGGTCCGCGAATAGCGACGGGCCTTGTCCAACTGGGTCGAATCGAGGATCTTGCGGCTGACCAGCAGTTCTTCGAACGAGCGGCCGGCCTGGCCCGGCTTTTGCCCGGCGGCGGCCGTTTGGCGTCCCAGCGAGGCGTCGTACTCGCTCTTGCGCACGTTGTCGGTCAGGCAGAGCATGGCCTTGGCCAGCTCGTTGAGCAGTTCTTGAGACCGTGCGCCGTACTCGCCCGAGGCGTATTTGCGCACGTGGGCGTTCATCTTGCGGTAGTTCGCCCGGACCTTCGCGGGATCGTCGTCGAACAGGTCGAGGCGCAGAAGCTGATAGTTGTTCAGCGGGCGCGCGGTTTCGGTGATCCCGAGCCAGTCGCGATAGACATCCAGTTCCTTGGCCATAGTCTGCGAAATCGAGGGTGCGCTTTCGACGAACCGCAGCTTACTCGACCA
>DATNEC010000232.1:0-8733 GCA_035606815.1 Pirellulales bacterium | reverse complement strand
CATCGGCCCTCCGTTCTGACATATAAATCGAGCCCGCTGACGCCCGTGGCCGGCATATGCGGGAGCGCCAGGTTCTCCGAGGTCAGCGTCCAACGAGCATGAATCTTCAAGGCGTCGGTTACGAAACGCGCGCAAAGACCGGCGGAGTTCCGGCTCAAGCTCCACACGGGCGGGCGCACCAAGGCTTCGGCCTTGCTCGGCAGGCGATCGTAGGGCGCCTTCGTGTCGCTCCAGCCTTGCCCTTCGATTGGCAGGCTCTGCAGATCGTACCATAGCACAGCGCCGTCGGCTGAACTCTTGGCTTGGGCCGGATCAAGCTTTTCGCCCGCCTCGACCGCTTGCCGGCCCGATGCCGCCAAGAACAAAACCAGAATCAAAGCCGCCGCGCGACACAACAACATCTCGGATACTCCTCGAACTAAATGCCGTATCGCATGAACCGGTTTGAATCGTTCGGCCTCAGCAACCTTGTATCGCGCCCATCGGGCCGAGTCCAGCGTCGAGCGATTTCGCCTCCGCCTCGAATCGAATGCAGCCGTGCTCTAAATTATGCGGGTTTGCCGGACCTGCGAGGGTTAGCTGAGAACAAACGCACGCATGAACGGCGTAATCGAGAACTCGCGCTCTAAGACCAATCCGCCGTCCTGGAACGACCGCAGCCATGTGCTGCGACTGAGAAAATGGAATGCGGCAGCGCCAAAGCAAAGAAAATTGGGCAGATCGCGCAACTGCTCGATGACAACCATGCGACCACTCGGGCGAAGAACTCGTTTGGCCTCGCGGAAGAAGCTGACGCGCCGCCCATCATCCCGAATCTCGTGTGCGGCATCTGGCAGGGAGTGGGCCGCTGCCGGCCCTGAGGCCAAAGGAACCACTGCATGGCTGCCTACGCCACTCGGCATAGCTCCCGCGTGGCGGCGCACGTCGCCCACGATTTGTTCATGGTCCCGGCGAGCTCGCCGAGGCCTCCTGGAACAGTCGCGGCGCCAAGTCGAAAATAGCATATCGCCAGGTCTGCCATTCGTGCGCGAACCCCGGAGCGTCGCGGAAGACCACGTGCTTGATGCCGGATTCCTCTAGCGCGCTAAAAAGCTTGGCTGCGCTGTCATGAATTCGGGCGTCGAAGCTGGCCGTTCCGGAGTGGAGATATAGGAGGCTCACTTTTTCGTCGAAAGCGGCCGGATCGGCGAACGCGCCGTCGTAGGCCGTCTTGGGATCTACGTCGCGGACGCCGCTGAAGGAGGCCACTGCGGAAAAAGTATCCGGGTGCGCCAGGCCGATTCGCAGAGCTTGCCCGCCTCCCATGGAGAGTCCCGCAATGGCGCGATGGCCGCGGTCCGCGCGCGTGCGGTAGGTCGAGTCGATCATGGGGATCAAATCCTTCAGGACCACATCCTCGAAAGCGCCGCCGTCGCCGCGCCGCCGTCCGGGCGCCCCGGCCGGTTCGTCCGCCCGCGTCGCATAGCCTTTCTCCATGACAACGATCATCGGCCGCGCTTTGCCGGCCGCAATCAAGTTGTCGAGAATGAAATTGACATGCCCCTGCCGGGTCCAGCCCGTTTCATCCTCGCCGGCCCCGTGTTGCAAATAGAGCACTGGGTACCGCACCTCGCGCTCGGCGTCATACCCTGGCGGCGTATAGACCATGACGCGCCGCGTGGCGCCGGTCGCCTGCGAGTGATACCAGCGCGAACGGACCTCGCCGTGGGGCACATCCTTCGCGTGATAAAAATCGACGCCCGATTCCGGAATCTCGATTCCGCTTGTCGGTCTGCCCGTGCCGAAGAAGACGTCGCTGGCCGGGTCATTCACCTGAGCGCCATCTACATCAAACGCATAATAGTGGAAACCGGGAACGACCGGCGGCGTGGTGAACGTCCAGACGCCGTCGTCGCCCCGCTGCATGTTCCAGGGTCCGCCTGCGCCTAGGCCGAAATTACTCACGACCTGCACCTTCTTGGCTTCCGGCGCCTTGAGTTGGAAAGTGACCCGCAGGTCGGGGTGAATCCGCGGGTAGGCCGAGCTTCCAATGTTGGTCGACGCCGGCTTCGAGTCGTCGGCGTTCGGCGCCGCTGTTTTTTTCTCCGGCGGCGGTTCGTCGGTTTTCTTCTCCGCCGCGTCGCCCTCTTGATTCGGCTCGCGAAATACCAGTTGGGCGAAGTGGTATAAGTCGCTCTTCCACACCTTGAAGTCGTGCCGGCCGCCCGGAATGACGTTGTACCGATGCGGCACGTTGTTCTCGACAAGCATGTTGTGAACGCCCTCGCTGATCCTGAACAGCCGGTCCTGGTCGCCGCAGGCCACGTACAGCAGCCGCAGTTTGGCGGCCGCTTCCGCCGGATCCTTGATGAGTTCGGCGGGCGGCTTGGTGTTCGGTGCGGACGAAAACCCGCCAACCCAGGCAAAGACGTCGAGGTTGTTGAGCCCGAAGTTGAGCGCCTGCCCGCCGCCCATCGAAAGGCCGGCCAGAGCCCGCGACTGGCGGTCGGCCTTCACCGAGTAGGTCTTTTCGATGAACGGAATAAGGTCGGCGAGCAGATCCTGCTCGAAGGCGGCGAACGCGGGCGACTGCTGGGGAATCGGATCGCGCGCAGTCACCTCCTTCGCGGCCCGGCCGTTGGGCAGGACGACGATCATGGGCGCGGCCTTCTTGTCGGCATACAGGTTGTCGAGGATCACGTCAGGCGAGCCGCCGCGCGCCCACTCGCTCTCATCGCCGCCGATGCCGTGCAGCAAGTACAAAACCGGATAGTTTTGCGCGTTGGAATATTCCGGCGGAGTATAGACTCGCGCCTTGCGCTTGATTCCCACGGTCGTGGAGTCGTACTCGACCGTCTCTAGTTTGCCATGCTCGATCCCTTCGCGGGGCGTGTCGAAGCCTTCCGGCGGCGCCTGCAAAGCTGCCGCATCCGCTTGGGCCAATGCCGGCGCCGTCGAACACGCCAGCACGGCAAACGCTACGATCGCCAAGATTCGCTTACTCATGGTTCAACCTTTTGAGAATGATGGGAGTTTGATCGGCCCGCCGGCACGCTCTGGGCGTTGAGCGCATCGGCGACTTGTGTCAAAAGCCTAGCCAGTAGCTCAGCCTCACTGGGCTCAAGTGCGCCGAGCATCTGGGCCCGGACTGGTTCGCCCGCGGTCCAAAGTTGCCGGAACTTTCGCCTTCCCGCGGCGGTGAGGCTCACCGTGCGTGCGCGCGAATCGGTCGGATGGGCGTCGCGCTGGACGAGCCCGCGCCTTTCCAGCAGGACGAGCATGGCCCTCACCGTACTGGGATCGGACGGCATGCGGCGCGCGAGTTCCCGCTGGGTGAGCGCGTCGCCGCGTGCGAGCGTCGCCAGCAGCACGAATTGGTCGGCGGTCACGTCGTACCGCGCAAATCGCGCCTCCGACCGGCGGTGAAGCGCCAGGTACGCGGCGCGAAGCGCCATCGGGAGTTTGCTTTCCGTCGCCATGAGTGCTGCCGGAAGAGAAAAGTTGTGCGTATACGCACGAAGTCTGACTATAGCGAAGCAACCGGCCAACAGCAAGCGTCTCGCTTGTGAGCCCACGGCCAAGCAGTTTTTCCAAACGACGAACGGGCTGAGGGTTGGCGACGTAGGAAGTCCAACGGATTCGATTTTCACCCTTGCACGGAGGTGGTTTGTGGAACCCTGCGCTGGGGAAAGCCTGCTGGCCATGCTGGCGGCGATCCCCGATCCTCGCGGGCGTAAGGGACGACGCCATCCTTTGGCGGCCATGCTGGCCGCGATTGTCTGTGGGCTGCTGACGCGGCGATTTGCCCCTCGGACGACGCGGGCCGTAGAATATAGTTGGCCGTCCTCGGCCGGCCGGCATTCGTATCGTTTCACGGCCGAGGGCGGCCGTGCCACATGACGGGAGGGGCGGCCGTGCAGCAAGCGCGCTTTCAGGGAGGTCGCGATGAGCGAAACGAAAGTGGAATCGACTTCGGGACAACAGCCGACCTCCGCCGAGGTGCTTGAAACGGCGACCTTCGGCTCGGGCTGCTTCTGGTGTACCGAGGCCGTGTTTCAGCAATTGAAAGGCGTCCGCTCCGCCGTCTCGGGCTACAGCGGCGGACAGACGAAAAACCCGACCTACGAAGACGTTTGCGCCGGCGCGACCGGCCACGCCGAAGTGATTCAAGTCGTGTTCGATCCGCGGGAGATCAGCTATCCCGAATTGCTCGAAGTGTTTTGGAAAACGCATGATCCGACGACGCTCAATCGGCAGGGGGCCGATGTCGGCACGCAGTACCGCTCGGCGATTTTCTATCACAACGACGAGCAGCAGCGGCAGGCCGAGCGCTACAAACGAGAACTCGACGCGGCCGGCGCCTTCGCGAAGCCGATCGTGACCGAAATCACGCCGTTCTCCGAGTTCTACCCGGCCGAAGGTTATCACCAGAAATACTTTCAGAGCAACCCGCGGCAGCCCTATTGCGCGGCGATCATCCGCCCCAAGGTGGACAAGGTCCGCCAGGTTTTCGCGGACAAGTTGAAGTAGCGGCGTGGGCTGGAGCGCGGCCCCACGTTTCTTGCTGGCACAAGCCAAGCCGCTCTTCGGTTATCCTGGTGGTTCTTGGGCAGAACAAGTTGTTTCTCCAAGCCGGCTTTAGCCGGGCCACTGTGATATCGCATGATCGCTCGCGTCATTGCCTTCTTTCGCCCCTGACGGGGCTGATCGGTCGATCGCGAAGCTGATCCCAGGGGCTTGCGCCCCCTGGCAACATTCTGTCGTCCCTACGGGACTTCCGGGCAGGCGGGCGGAATTCAGCCGCGTAGCGGCGAAAGATTGTGGCCAGGGGCGCAAGCCCCTGGAGGTAACGCGACGAGAAACCCAGCGTAGCCCCGTCAGGGGCGCAAGAAGGAGCCAAGTTGTGTCGCTACAACGAGTACTGCGCCCCAACCTACGAAACTCGAAAGCAGCGAACTTCGGCGGTCATCTTCGAGAAAGTTGGCCATGTTCGGCGAAGATGGCCAGATTCCGGCGGTCACCTTCGGGAAAGTTGGTCATGTTGGGCGAAGATGGCCAGATTCCGGCGGGCATCTTCGGGAAAGTTGGCCATCTTCGGCGAAGATGGCCATCTTCAAGAGAGCGCCTTGGGCCGAAATGACCGCCTTCGTTGAAAGCCGCAGCAACTAATCACCGCGACTGGCGAACCCAAAGAGCTGCATTTAGCGCGGCGCGCGACTGCGATCGGCGCGGCGCTGGTGGGCGGGGCGCACGACGTGCGTGGCCAAGCCGCACCACTCCAGGAGCTTGATGACGTAGTAGTTCAGGTCGATTTCCCACCAACGGTGCTGCACGCTGGCGCTGACCGGGTCGTGATGGTGGTTGTTGTGCCAGCCCTCGCCGCCGGTGATGAACGCCACGAACCAATTGTTGCGGCTCTCTTCGCCGGTTTCGTAGCTGCGATACCCGAACAGATGGCTCAGCGAGTTGACGGCCCAGGTGATGTGCCACACGTAAACCGTCCGCAAGATCACGCCCCAAACCAATAAGCTGAGTCCGAATTGCACTCCCGCCAGGGCTTCTCCGGTCGCCGCCCAGCCGACGCCCAGCCCGCAGAGAAAGAACAGCGCGGCGTGCGCCAGATAGATCAGCCCGGCCGCCAGGCGGTGCTTTTCGAGATACATGTAATAGGGATCGTCGAGAATGTCGCGCGCGTACTTGTAGTACGACGCGGCGTTGTGCGTGGAGCGATTATCGAACAGCAGCCAGCCGACGTGCGACCAGAAGAACGTGACCAGCGGAGTGTGCGGGTCGTCGCGGCGGTCGGCGTGCTGGTGATGCATGCGGTGCCAGCAGACCCAGCGCGCCGGCGTGTTTTGCCCGCAGCACAAGGCCGTGGTCACGAAGCAGCGTTCGAGCCACTTGGGCACTCGAAAGCTGCGATGCGTGAGCAGGCGATGATAGCCGATCGGCACGCCGAGCTGGCCGAACACGCTCACCCCGAGGGCGAACGCGACCACGCCGGTCCAACTGAAAAACCAAGGCGCCGCGGCCAGCAAAGCCAAGACGTGCATCGTTGCCAGCGGCAGCAGGTAATCCCACCGCAATTTGCCCTTGTCGCGGTTCGGAGCCCGCGTCGAGGAAACGAGCGGCGATGGCGTCGCAGGCGCCACGGGCCGTGGCGGCGCCAACATCGTGGGCGCCAGTTCTTCCGTGATCACGATAAACCTTGTCCGCGAGAAGTGCTGGCCTGGTGAAGCGAGATAAAGTGGGATGAAGTCTAACAAGATTGTCGCACGACGCGAGACGAATGTTCGAAGAATTTATCGCTTAGCACGGTACGTTCCGCCTAGTTTGCCCCGTGTGAAACAGGCGCGCGGGTTTGGGTCGGTGAGTGACGATTTGCGATGGCGGAAAGGGGAACCACAGAGGCGCCGATCAGAACCGAGCGGGCGAATAGGGCGCCGGGTCGATGTGCGGAGGTGCGGCGCCGAGCAATTCGGCGATCAGTTTGCCGGTGCCCGGCGCCATCGAGACGCCGAGCATGCTGTGACCGCAGGCAAGCGCCACATTCGCCAGCGCCGGGCCGAAGCCGATGATCGGCAGGCTGTCGTAGGTCATCGGCCGCCAGCCGAACCATTGCTCGACGATCGGCTCGGCCATCGGCTCGATCAGGTAATGGCCGGCACCGTGGCGCAGCAGATCGAGCTTCTGGGGTTCGAGCGATGCGTCGTAGCCCGCCAGTTCCATGATCGAGCCGAGCCGATAGCCCGACTTCAACGGCGTGACCGCGACGCGGTGCTCTTCGAAGATCAAGGGAATCGCCGGCGAGCGGGCGGGGCGCGGCATGGTGATCGAGTAGCCCTTGCCCGGCTGAATGGGAATGCGGCAGCCCAGGTCGAGCTTCAGCCGCGGAGTCCAGGCGCCGGCGGCGACGACGAATTGATCGGCTTCGAGCGGTCCGAGCGAAGAGTCGGCCGCAACCGCCCGCTCGCCGCGGCGCACGAAGCCGCGAAACTCGCAATGTTCGCGGATTTCGGCGCCGCGCTCGGCAAGCCGCCGCCGCCACGAGGCCATCAGCCGGTCGGGGCGCAGATGGGCGTCGTGCTCGTAGTGCCAGCCGCCGGCCAGGCCCGGCTTCAAAGCCGGTTCGAGCCGCGCCACGTCGTCGCCCTCGTATCGCACGGCGCCGAGTCCGAACTTGTCTCGCAACAATCGATCGGTCTCGGCGTAGTGTCCCATCGCGGCCGGCGTAAGAAACGCGAACAGCAAGCCGCGAGTTTCCCATTCGGCCTCGATTTTTTCGTCCGTGAACAATTCGTCGTACAACTGGCGCGACGAGTTCAAGAGCGCTTGGATGCCGGCGCCCGCGGCCAGCATGTCGCGCTCGTTCGAGCGGCGAGCGAAATGATAGAGCCAGCTCCACAGCGCGGCATCGAGCCGCGGCTTGATCGACAACGGCGAATTCCGCTGAAACAGGGCCTTCAGCGCGCGGCCGACGGCGCCGGGACCGGCGAGCGGCAGCACGTGGCTCGGGCAGACGAACCCGCAGTTGCCGTGCGAGCAGCCGCCGCCGAACTCGCCCTGATCGATCAGCGTGACGCGGCGGCCGGCTTTCAGCAGGTAATGCGCGCAGGCCGCGCCGATCACTCCGCCGCCGATGATGAGGACGTGTTCGGGCATCGCTTCAATTCACGCGGGGCGAATTCCAAATTGAAACGGGTCGTCTTCGTCGAACAGCAGAGTGGCTTCGGCGTTGACGAAGGCCGTGCCGCGGATCGTGGGGATGATCCGCTCGCCGTCGCGGCGATAGCGGCCGACGAACGAACTGCCGAGAATGCTTTCCTGGATCCACGGCTCGCCTTCGGCCAGCTTGCCATCGGCGGCCAGGCAGGCCAGCTTGGCGCTCGTGCCAGTGCCGCAGGGCGAGCGGTCGTAAGCCATGCCAGGGCAGAGCACGAAGTTGCGGCTGTGGGCCTGCGGATCGTGCGGCGGCCCGAACAGTTCGATATGGTCGATCTGTCCGCCGTCGGCGCCGGTGACGCCTTCGCGCTGGAGGGCCTGTCGAATGCGGCATGTGAAGTCGGTGAGTCGTCCGACGTTGGCCAACTCCAACTGCTGGCCGTGTTCGCCGACCAGGAAAAACCAATTGCCGCCCCAAGCCACGTCGCCCGCGATCGGCCCGGCGCCCGCGACGTTCACGCAAACGCCGGCAGCATGGCGATAGCTGGGCACGTTCTCGATTTCGACCGCGTGCCGGCCGTCGTACTCCAGCGCGACGATGCCGACCGGCGTTTCCAGCCGGTGTCGACCCGCGCCGATGCGGCCTAGATGGCCGAGCGTGACGGCCAGCCCGATCGTGCCGTGCCCGCACATGCCCAGATAGCCCACGTTATTGAAGAAAATCACCCCTGCCGCGCAGCTTCGATCGACCGGCTCGCAGAGGATTGCGCCGACGACGACGTCCGATCCGCGCGGTTCGTTGACCACGGCCGAGCGAAAGGCGTCGTGGCGCGAGCGGAACCGCGCCAGCCGCTCGGCCATGTTCCCGGCGCCGAGATCGGGGCCGCCCGAGACGACCACGCGCGTCGGCTCTCCGCCGGTGTGCGAATCGACGATCTGAACGCGGGTGACGATGGGCATGTTACCTCTTCGGCCGCGTTTCGATCGCCCGGCGGATGATGGTGAGAATCTCTTCGCGCTCGCGGCCGATCAGCGGCAGCCGCGGAGCGCGGACCGTTTCGGCCCCCAGCTTCAACTCGGCCATCGCCAGCT
>DATNEC010000219.1:0-4020 GCA_035606815.1 Pirellulales bacterium | reverse complement strand
CTTATTTCGATCGCCGGCTTGATTGGCAACGGTTGAGTGTAGCCGCGTTAGCGGCGAAAGAATGTCGCCAGGGGCGAAAGCCCCTGGAAATCGACGCCAAGGAAAATCACCGTCAAGCCCCGTCAAGGGGCGAAAGACCGCTGCTCTGCCTTGCGATGGACCAACCGGCGAAAAAGCTGTGCCATGCATCCTGCGATCGTTCGCCTCTCACGCCCGAATTGACGATCGAACCTAACACCGCTATCATCAACGGCTTCCAAGATTCTCGAACGGTCCGAGAGTCGTGCGTCTCGCTGCCGTTGCCGGCGCCTTGTTGCGCCGTAGCGGTGGGGCGCTGAATCGAGCCCATTCCGTCCTAGACCGAGGTTGATTGCGAACGCCGGACGCCTTAGGAAACCGCCCGAACTCCGGACGGTGGGGACTTGGCCGGCGTGCCTGATGACAAAAATGAGGAGCCTCTCCGCGTGGCAAACGTTCTCGTCAAGCAGTTGATCGAAGCCGTCGTACACTTCGGACACCGCGCCAGCCGCTGGAACCCGAAGATGCGGCCGTATATCTACGGTCGCCGCAACCTGATTCATATCATCGACGTCCGCGAAACCATTCGCGGGTTGATCCGCGCCCGCAAGTACCTGACGCAAGTCGCCGCCGGCGGCAGCCTGGTGCTGTTCGTCGGGACCAAGAAGCAGGCCGCCGAAACGGTCGAGCGCGAGGCCGACCGCTGCGGCATGCCCTATATCGGCGAGCGCTGGTTGGGCGGCACGCTGACCAACTTCCGCACGATCCGCAGCCGGCTCACCCGCTTGGAAGAGCTGGAGCAAATGAAAACCAGCAACGAGATTCTGGCCTACTCGAAAAAGATGCAGTCGGCCTTGGGTCGCGAGTATCGCAAGATGCACCGCAACCTCAACGGCATGCGGACCATGAACCGTCTGCCCGAGTGCATGGTGGTGATCGACCCGCGAAAAGAGCACAACGCCATTTCGGAAGCGCGCAAGCTGGGCGTGACGACGGTGGCATTGATCGATACCGATTGCGATCCGGACCTGGTCGATCTGCCGATTCCGGGCAACGACGACAGTCTGCGTTCGATCGAACTGGTGCTCGACCAACTGGCCAACGCGATCATCGAAGGCAAGGCGAATGCCAAGGCGGCGCCCGGTCCTGCCGGCGCTCCGGCGGCTTACGTCAGCCCCGGCGAGCCGGAAGACAAAGACGCCGAGTAGGCGGTACGCTCTGTAGGGAATGCCCTCCGTGGCGTTCCGCGGAACCAGGCTGGACGATCCATCGCGCTGGTGGGAACGTCGCAGAGGGCGCTTCCTACAAGGAGCGGCTTTCGTTACCTGAAATACAAAAGTCCATTTAGATATCGAGAAAGAAGAGCATCATGGCGGAAATCAGTGCGGCGATGGTCAAGGCGCTCCGCGAGCGGACCGGCTTGCCGATGATGGATTGCAAAAAAGCCCTGCAAGAGACCGGCGGCGACGAGCAGCAGGCCGTCGATTGGCTCCGCAAGCAAGGCATCAAGACCAAGGAGACGCGCATCGGCCGCGAAACGTCGGCCGGCCGGATCGCGGTCTATGCCGACCACGCCAAGGGGGTCGGCGCGATGATCGAACTGATGTGCGAAAGCGCCCCGGTGGCCAATAGCGCCGAGTTCGTGGTCTTCGCCAACGATCTGGCCAAGCGCTTGGCGACCGGGCCGGGCGCCAAGACGGCCGAAGAGTTGCTGGCCCAGCCCTCGTTCAGCAAGCCGGGAACCACGCTGGCCGAGCAAAAAGACGACATGTTCAACCGCATCCGCGAGGTGTTCAACGTCGGCCGCATCCTGCGAATCGACGCGCCCTGCGGCGCCTACGCCCACCACGACGGCTCGCTCGGCGCGCTGGTCGAAGTCAGCGGCGGCACGCCCGAGGCGGCCAAAGACGTGGCGATGCACGTGGCGGCGGCCAAGCCGGCCGTGGTCAAGAAGGAAGACCTCGATCCAGGGGCCGTCGACAAGGAACGGGCCATTCTGACCGAGGCCGCCCGTAGCGAAGGCAAGCCGGAGAACATCATCGCCAAGATGATCGAGGGCCGGCTCAAGAACTTCTTCGCCGAGCAGGTGCTGTTGGAACAGCCGTTCGTGAAGGACGACAAGCAAACCGTCGGCAAGGTGGCCGACGCCGCCAAGATGAAGGTCGTGCGCTTCGTGCGTTGGGAACTGGGAAAGTAGATCAACTCATGGAAAAGATTGAAACCTCAGAGCGCGGTTTTCGCCGCGTGGTGCTGAAGTTGTCGGGCGATAGCTTCGTGCGGGCCGGCGAACGCGGCATCAGCATGGAAGAGGTCGTCCATATCGCCCGGCAGACGTCGCGGGCCGCGCAGCGCGGAGTGCAGATGGCGATCGTCATCGGCGGCGGCAACATCCTGCGCGGGGCGCAGTTCCGCTCGACCTCGACCAGCGTGCAAGAAGCCACGGCCCACTATATGGGCATGCTGGCCACGGTCATCAACGGCTTGGCCTTGCAAGACGCGCTGGAATCCTTGGGCTGCGAGACACGGCTTTCGACCGCCATTCGCATGGACGGCGTGGCCGAGCCGTACATCCGCCGCCGCGCCCGCCGGCACCTGGAAAAGAACCGGATCGTGATTCTGGCCTGCGGCACCGGCAGCCCCTTCGTCACGACCGACACCGCCGCCGCCCAACGGGCCTTGGAACTCGAAGCCGACATCCTGCTGAAGGCCACGCGCGTCGACGGCGTCTATAGCGACGACCCGGAAAAGAATCCCCATGCCGTGCTCTACAGCGAGCTCACGTATTCCGCCGTCCGCGAGCAGAACCTGCGCGTGATGGATCCCACGGCCATCGCGCAGTGCATGGAGCACGACATGCCGATTCTGGTGTTCAATTTCAAGAAGGAAGGCAATATCGAACGGGCGGTCAACGGCGAGAAGGTCGGCACGTTGATTGCGAGCCAGACGCCGGTAGCGAGATAAGCCAGAATCTCCTCCTCATCCCCACATCCCCTTCGTAAAATCCACCTCTATTTAAAAACCTCCCAATCACGAATCCACGCGACGGATATCACTCATGAGCGCCGACGAAATCTTGATGGACGTCGAAGAACGGATGGAAAAGGCCGTCGTCAAGCTCAAGCACGACCTGGGCGGCATCCGCACGGGCCGGGCGAATCCGGGGCTAGTCGATTCGCTGCGAGTGGAGGCCTACGGCTCCCCGACGCCGATCAAGCAACTGGCCTCGGTCGGAGCGCCGGAACCGACGCAGATCGTCATTCGCCCGTTCGATCCCGGTACGCTCAAGGACATCGAAAAGGCGATCCAAGCCAGCGGGTTGGGACTGACGCCCATGAACGACGGCAAGCTGATCCGCTTGAACGTGCCGCCCTTGTCGACCGAAGTCCGCCGCAAAATGGTCGCCCGCATCAAGGAGCTGACCGAAGAGGCCAAAGTGGCCATTCGCAACGTCCGCCGCGACGGCAACAAGGCCGCCGACCAGGGCGAGAAAGACAAGACCCTTTCGGAAGACGATTGCGAGAGCACCAAGGAAGAGGTCCAAGAGCTGACCAAGAAGTTCGAGGCCCAGGCCAACGACTTGGCCAAGGCCAAGGAACAAGAGGTCATGGAAGATTGAGCCTGTCGATCACCGAGTTCGTCCGCCAGCCGAAAACTCTGCTGCTGGCCCATCGCGGCAACAGTGCGGCAGCCCCCGAAAACACGCTGCCGGCCTTCTCTTCGGCGATCGAGTTGGGCGTCGATCTGGTCGAACTGGACTACCTGCATTCGGCCGACGGCGTGCCGATCGTGTTTCACGACGAGACGCTCGACCGCTCGACCGACGCCGTCGCCCGCTGGGGCGGCCAAGATATTCCCTTGGCCTCGCGCACCGCGGCCGAACTGGGCCAACTCGACGCCGGCCGTTGGTTTTCGCCGGAGTTCGCCGGCACGCGATTGCCGACGTTGGAGCAGGCGCTTGCCCTGATCTGCCGCGAATCGCGGTGCATGATCGAGCGCAAGGCG
>DATNEC010000201.1:0-6298 GCA_035606815.1 Pirellulales bacterium | reverse complement strand
CTATGCCGGCGGCATCGCCCCGTTCAACGGCTTCTACCTGGGACTCTACGGCGGCAGCGAATTGCCCGGCGTGCTCGACTCCGACAGCCAGGCGCAGCGATTGTTCTTGTCGCAGAACTATCGCGAAATCGACCGCACCCACGTGCTGCATCGGGATCTGACCAGCTTCCGCGCGCCGGTCGATCGACAGCAAATGCAAGTTCGCCGGCGTTCGACGGTCGAAGCCATCAGCGATCCCGCGGCGCGCAGCTGGTGGGAATCGTGCGCCTGGAGCCTATTGGGACGGACTCGCTTCGAACTCACGTTGCGCGACGCTCCTGGCGAGGCGGCCACGGCGACGTTCTGGTCGATCCAGCCATTGGCGAAGAGTTGGGGCGTGAACGCCGCCGGGCTGGTGGAAATGGAAGTCGCCGCCGAACATCGCCAGCAGGGCCTGGGCACGTTCTTGCTCAGCGAGGCTTTTCGTCAACTTCAGGCGCAAGGCGTATCGTTGATCGAGGTCCAAACCATGGCGCGCAACACATTCGCCCACAAGCTCTACGATAAGCTCGGCTTTCGACTGGTCGATCAAGGCGCCATCTACCGCAAAGAGGCCGATGCGAACCGCCAAGATGCGGATCGGTCGGAACCGTAGGGCTGCCATCCTCGGCCCAAGAGCGCTGCCATCCTCGGCGGTGAGGCGATTGAAAGCAGGCCGGGTCGATGGCCGGCTGGCGTCCGGGCTACATTGCTCGTCTTCCCCGTCACGGAGTGCCGGGGCTACTTTCGTCGGGCGTTTCCGCGTTCGCGGGCTTCAGTCTGCCGAGCAAATCTTGGAGCCGTTTTTGGTTCGCCTCTTGGGTGAAGGGGTTTTGGTCGGGCGGCGGCGGTCCCATTCCGCCCCCGCCACCCATTCCTCCGCCGCCGCCACCGCCGCCGGGACGGGGCAGGCCGATGGCATCCACGGCGGCTTTCTGCTCGGGAGTCAGCAGCGCTTCTAGCGCATCGAGATGCTCTTGGGCCTCGTCGGCGGTCAAAGTATCTGCATTGTCGAGGGCCGTCAGCTCCTTGGCGACTTGAGCGCTTTGGTCGGCATCGAGCGTGAGGTGCAGCTTGAGATCTTCACGGGACAGCAGTTCCAACTTGCCGACCAGCGCCGTCAAATTTCGTTTTCCCGCGGCGGCGCCCCCGGCTCCGCCCCCGCCCATGCCTCCGCCGCCCATGCCCATACCTCCTCCTCCGCCGCCCATGCCGGGCATGCCTGGCCCCGTGCCACCGGCGCCCATTGGCGGCGTGCCGCCCGGAAAACTCAACATATCGACGGTGGTGTGCTCAATCCGGGGACCATAAAAGTGCATCCCAAGGAAGGTCAACCCGGCGCCGAGGGCGAAGCCCAGGATGCCTTTGGCGATTCCGTCGGGGACGCTGTTCGGAGCTGGTTTTGGTGCGGATGAAGGGGCCGCCTGAGACATGCTTCACTCTCCTTCGCTGAATGAATGGAACGAATGGAAATGATTGGCAGCAACGCGAACGATCCGGCGGCCATGATACCGCTTGGTGGGCCGGCGAGCGAATAAAAAAAGCTGGATTGTTCTCTCTCGTTCGCGGCGCCCGCCCGGCGCAAAAGAGCTATTCTCGCCGCGGCGGCCTAAAGTCTTTTCCCCTCGTCAAGGTTCGATGTTATAACGGAACGAGGCGACCAACCGTGCCGCATTCCTCTTCTCCGGCCCTGCTTAAGCCCGCCATGAATTCTCGCAGGCGCAATTGGCCTTGGTCGCGATGGACCGCGGTCGCCTCGATCGCCGGGCTGGTTTGGCTGGGCTTGGGCCTGCCCGGCGGCTGGCGGCCCTCCGTGGCGATTGTCGTCGCGGCCGGCCCCAAGCTGCCCGACATGTCGACGCCGCAGGCCAAGCTCAAGGCGCTGGAGTATTTCCGTCAGCAAGGGCCGTGGAAAACGATCAAGCACACCGGCGCGCTGACGTCGAAGGACGTCGATAAGTCGCTGGAATACGAAAAGAAACTTCCCGACGACCGCTACGCGCCCCTGTCCGACGATGCCTCATTCATGCGCCGCGCGTCGTTCGACTTGACCGGACGTCCGCCCGCGGCCCCGGACCTGCTGGCCTTCGTCGCCGACGCGAGCAAGGACAAACGGGCCAAACTCATCGACCGGCTGTTGGAAACCGACGAGTTCGCCCTGCGCTGGGCGCACTTCTGGCGGACCGTGATGTTCTACAACACGCCGGTCGCCGCCAACCGGCTCGACTACGGGGCCTTCGAAGATTGGCTGGCCGACATGTTCAAGCGCCATGCCGGCTGGGACCAAATCACGGCGGCGATCCTGGCGGCCGAGGGCAAAAAGAAGGAGGTGGGCCCGGACAATTTCATCCTGGCCTGCGAAAACCAGCCCACGCTGCTCGCCTCGGAGACGGCCCGCGTCTTTATGGGGGTGAGCATTCAATGCGCCGAATGCCACCATCATCCGTTCGATCGTTGGAAGCGAGAGCAATTCCACGAGCTGGCCGCCTTCTTCGCCCCCGGCAAATACTACATGCCCGACTTGCAACACCCCGAGGAAAAGACGGAGATGTCGGCCCGCTTTCTGCTTGGAGAGAATCCGCCGCCCAACCTCAAGGCCGATGCGCGCCGCGTGGCCGTCGCCGCGTATCTGGTCTACAACCCGAACAACTATTGGTTTGCGCGGGCCTACGTCAACCGAATTTGGAGCGAACTTCTCGGCGACGGATTTTATGCCGTCGACAGCTTGGGCCCCGACGGCGACGTATCACACAAGCTGGTGGTCAACCGCATGGCCTACGTGTTCCGCAATCAGCAGTTCGACGCGCGCTGGCCGTTCCGGCTGATCATGAACACCAAGGCCTATCAGCGCCAGATCCGCGCGCCGAAATCGTCGGACGAGTTGTTCACCGCGGTGCGCCCTTCGCGGCTGCGGCCCGACCAGGTCGCCAAGGCGCTCGAGCGGATCGTCGGCGGCGACAAGCTGGCCAAAGACGTGGAGCGGATCTTCGCGGTCGATCCGTCGGTGCCCTTGGCCGACGTCGAAGGCGCGATCCAGCAATCGCTATTCTTGATGAACAATCCCGCGCTGCAAGCGGCGATCAAAAACGGGCCGCTGACGCAGCGATTGTCGAAGATTTCGTCGCCCGAGCGGTTGGTCGACGACTTGTATCTCGACGTGCTCGCGCGCGGGCCGACCGCGGCCGAACGGCGCCGTTCGCTCGAATATCTCAAGACGGTCCCGAACCGCGCCGAGGCGGTTTCCGATTTGGTCTGGGTGTTGGTGAATTCGACCGAGTTCATTTCTCGACGTTGAGGCTGAGATTCATGCCCGCATTTCGCAATCCATCGTGCCTGCACCTCCGCTTAGGCGCCGACGGCGGCGTATCGCGACGTTCGTTTCTGCAATTGAGCGGCGCCGCACTGGCCGGTTCCGGTTTGCTCGGCCCGATCAGCCTGCACGCCGACGAATTGAAGAAGCAAGGCCGCTCGTGCATCCTGGTCTGGCTGGGCGGCGGGCCGAGTCAGATGGAAACCTGGGATCCGAAGCCGGGCACATCCAACGGCGGCGAGACCAAGGCGATCGAGACCGCGGTCTCCGGAGTGCAAATCGCGCAATACTGGCCCAAAATCGCCCAAGGGCTGAAAAACTGGGCCGTCATTCGCTCGATGACCAACCGCGAAGGAAGCCACGAGCGCGCCACCTACCAGTTGCACACCGGCCGCAAGCCGACCGGCGCACTGAAGTTTCCCAACATAGGGTCCGTCGTGGCCGAACAGTTGGGCGACCGTCAGGCGGAACTGCCGAACTTCGTCAGCGTCGGGGAAACGATCGGCTCCGGTTTCTTGGGCGTCCACTCGCAGCCGTTCGTCGTCCAGCGCCCCGGGGCGCTGCCCGAGAACATCGCCGGCACGGTTTCGCCCGAGCAGTTGAAGCGGCGGCTGGCCCAATTGACCGACCAAGACGCGGGCTTCGCCGCGGCGGGGGCGAAGCAACTGGTCGACGAGCAGCGAGGGCTGTACGCCCAAGGTGCACGGATGATGCTCTCGCCCAAGCTCAAAGCGTTCCAACTCGATGACGAGCCGGCCAAAACGCGCGACGAATACGGCCGTTCGGGCTTCGGCCAAGGGCTGCTGGTCGCGCGGCGGCTGGTCGAAGCGGGCGTGCCGTTCGTCGAAGTGCATCGCGGGGGCTGGGACAACCACGTGAGCGTTTTCAAATCGGTCGAGAAGCTCGCGGCCGAAGTCGACCAAGGGCTGGCCGCCTTGTCGAACGACCTGGTCGCGCGGGGGCTGCTCCAGCGCAACCTCGTGGTTTGCATGGGCGAATTCGGCCGCACGCCGAAGGTCAATCCCCGCGCGGGGCGCGACCATTGGCCCAAGACCTTCAGCGTGCTGCTCGCGGGCGCCGGCATTCGCGGCGGCCGAGTGATCGGCAAAACGACGTCCGACGGCATGGACGTCGACGCCGATCCGGTCAGCGTCGAAGATCTGTTCCAAACGCTGTGCCGCGCCATTGGGCTCGACCCCTCGACCGAATTGACTTCGCCCAGCGGCCGGCCGCTGAAGATTGTCGATGGCGGCCAGATCGTCACGGGCTTGTTCAGTTGAGCCGAGGCAGGCGCCCGGACGAGGAGGAGCAGCCTGCGGTCGCGGTCTTTCCAGATCGCCCGCGAACTCATATATTTTTGCAATGGGGCTCGCTCGTGATTCGTTCTTATTTCCACGAAAGTCCGCCGTGGCTGACATGACTCCCGGCCGCGCGTTGCGTCAGGCCGTCGCTGACACGACGCTGGCCATTCCCGGCGCCTTCAACGCGCTGGTCGCGCGGATGATCGAAGACGCGGGCTTCGAGGCGGCCTATCTCTCCGGCGCCGCGTTTTCGGCCGGCGATTTGGCCCTGCCCGACATCGGGCTGTTCACCCTCACCGAACTGGTCGAGCAAACCAAGCGCTTGAGCCGCAGCATCGGCATCCCGCTGATCGTCGACGCCGATACGGGTTTTGGCGAAGCCGTCAACGTCGAGCGGACGGTGATCGAGCTTGAAGCGGCCGGGGCGGCGGCGATCCAACTGGAAGACCAGCAATTGCCCAAGCGCTGCGGCCACTTGTCGGGCAAGACGTTGATCGAAGCCGAAGCCATGTGCGCCAAGCTGCGCGCCGCGGTCGCCGCCAAAAGCGACGCCGATTTGGTGATCGTCGCCCGCACCGACGCCCGTGGCGCCGAAGGCTTCGACGCGGCGATCGAGCGCGCCAAGCGATATCTCGACGCGGGCGCCGATTGGATTTTTCCCGAAGCCTTGGCCGATCGCGAGGAATTCGAGCGGTTTTCAATCGCGGTCGATGCCCCGCTGCTGGCCAACATGACCGAATTCGGCAAAAGCCCGCTGATCCCGCTCGACGAGCTGGCGCACATGGGCTATGCCGGCGTGTTGTTTCCCGTCACGCTGCTGCGGGTGGCCATGAAAGGGGTCGAAGCCGCGCTGGTCACGATCTTCGCCGAAGGTTCGCAGGCCGAGTTGCTGGATTGCATGCAGACCCGGCAAGAACTGTACGACCTGCTCGGCTACAGCGATTACGAAGCCCGAGATCGGGCGTTCTTTCAAGGCGATGGAGACCAACCGTGAGCGAAGAGGCGTACAGTCCTGGCTTGGAAGGGGTCGTGGCCGGCGAGACCGCCGTCAGCAGCCTGGCCGGCGGTTTGCAATATCGCGGTTACGCGGTCGAAGCTTTGGCCGCACATGCCACGTTCGAGGAAGTCGCCTTTCTGTTGCTGCACGGCGAACTGCCCTCGCGTGCGGAATTGAAGGCGTTCCAGTCGCGGCTGGCCGAGGCCATGGCGATCCCGGCGGAATTGGCCGCGGCGCTGAAATCCATTCCTCGCGAAGCGTCGTTGATGGATGTGATGCGCAGCGGCGCCAGCCTGTTGGCCCATTGGGATCCCGAGGCGAACGACAATAGCCACGCGGCCAACGTTCGCAAGGCCGAGCGGCTGCTGGCCCAACTGCCGGTGGTGATGGCCGCGCGCCAGCGGCTGCTCGACGGCAAGGAGCCGGTCGCGGCCGACGCGCATCGTTCGCTGGCCGGCAACGTGCTGTGGATGCTCTCGCGGCTGGAACCGAGCGAGCGCGCGGTGAAGGCGATGGACGTTTCGCTCGTGCTTTACGCCGAGCACGAGTTCAACGCCTCGACCTTTACGGCCCGGGTGGTCGTATCGACGCTGAGCGACCTGCATTCGGCCGTTACGGCGGCCATCGGCGCCTTGAAAGGGCCGCTGCACGGCGGCGCCAACGAGCGCGTGA
>DATNEC010000180.1:0-4804 GCA_035606815.1 Pirellulales bacterium | reverse complement strand
GCGAGTCGCCAAATCCCTTATGCGAAGTTGCGGCGTGCGGACTCGCATAACATGCGTCTTTCATCGCGTCAATTTCAAGTGGGCACAATGTGCGTCGCCGCAACCTGCCCCATCGCATCTAGAGTTCGCGTTGACCCTGTTGTTGCCGCTCTTCAAACGTTGCGGCGTTCCGGGCCCGGAATCGTGATTGACACCCGCACGTCAGCAATCTATTGGAAACAATCGGAGTTATGGAAAGAAAGGGACCGGCCCGTTGAAGGCATCTTACAAACGTTATGGTTCGATCACGACATGTCGCCTGACCCTCGCCAGCCTGGTCCTGGCTGGTTGCCGGTCAGCGGCGCTCCGTGGATGACCCCAGCAGAGCGGGCGTTTTTTGAAAAGGAAGGCGGGTGGGCGCGATTCGACGCGGCAGGCTGGGCGACGAAAGACGGGCCTACGACGTCGTTCTGATCCGTCTTTTCGTTCCGTGCGGGCCGTTGCGCCGTCCCGTCACCGGGAGCCTCTTTCCCGTCTATGTCAGAATCGGGCGGATCACCTCGCCATGCACGTCGGTCAGCCGGCGGTTGGCGCCGTTGTGGCGAAACGTAAGTCGCGCGTGGTCGATGCCCAGCAGGTGCAAGATCGTGGCGTGCAGGTCGTAGCAATAGATCGGCGTGCGGGCGCGCCAGCCCCATTCGTCGGTCTCTCCGTAAGCGACGCCGCCGCGAATGCCGGCCCCGGCGAGCCACCCGACGAAGGCCCCGCCGTTGTGATCGCGGCCGGCCGTGCCTTGGCTGAACGGTTGGCGGCCGAACTCGGTGCTCCAGACGACCAGCGTGTCGTCGAACATGCCGCGGGCCTTGAGATCTTTCAGCAGCCCCGCGATCGGCTTGTCGGTGCTGGCGGCGATCGGCGGCAGTTCGGTGCTGATGTTGCCGTGGTTGTCCCAATTGTTCGAGGCCCCCGCGGCGCCGCTCCAAACCTGCACGAAGCGCACGCCCCTTTCCAGCATCCGCCGCGCGACCAGGCAGCGGCGGCCGAATTCTTCCGTCACTTTGTCGTCCAGGCCGTAAAGCTGCCGCGTGGTTTGCGTCTCGCGCGCCAGGTCGAGCGCTTCGGGGGCGCTCGACTGCAATTTGGCTGCCATCTCGTAGGAAGCGATGCGCGCCTCCAACCGCGAATCTCCTTCCCACTCGGCCAAATGCACGCGGTTCAACTCGCCGAGCAAAGCCAGCCCTTCGGCTTCGCTTTCACAGGTGATGTACTTGGCCGACTCGGGCGGGAACAAATCGGCGATCGGCGCCGCGGCCGAGGCCTTGATGATCGTGCCCTGATGGGCGACCGGCAGAAAGGCCGAAGTGAAATTGCCCTGGTTGTTGTAGGGCAGTCCGCGCGGGTCGGGCATGACGACGAACGTCGGCAGGTTGTCGACGAGGCTGCCTAGCCCGTAGGAAATCCAGGCGCCCAGGCAGGGAAAGCCCGGCAGCACGAAGCCGGTGTTCATCATGTAGCTGCCTGGCCCGTGGACGTTGGTCTTCGACTGCATCGACATCAAAAAGGCCAGATCGTCGACGCACTCGGCCAAA
This sequence comes from Pirellulales bacterium, assembly GCA_035606815.1. Lineage (GTDB taxonomy): Bacteria > Planctomycetota > Planctomycetia > Pirellulales > JAICIG01 > JAICIG01. The sequence continues at coordinate 3,236 of DATNEC010000180.1, read as the reverse complement.
TGCGGAAACACGCTGCTGACCCAGCGGCCGCACTGGCCATGACGCTTGAACTCGAACGGGCTTTTCATCGTCTTGAAGCCCGCCGAGCCGGTGACGCTTTCGACGCGCTCGCCCGGATCGAACTTCCGGCCGTCGAGCTGGGCCAGCGCCGGCTTGTAGTCGAATGTATCGCATTGGCTGGCGCCGCCGTTCATGAAGAGTTGAATCACTCGCTTGGCCTTGGCCGGATGGTGCAACCCGCCGTTGAGATCGCGGTTCGATCCAGCGGCCAGGTTCGATTGGGGGGCCGGGTTCGATCCGGGGGGCGAATCAGCCAGCAGTCCGCTTTGGCCGAGCATCTGCGCCATCGCCACGCCGCCCAATCCGCCGCCCAGGCGCCACAGGAAATCGCGCCGGTTTCGTGCGGTTTGCGGTAGGGGATACATGGCGGCCATGATAGTCTCAGATATGCTTTCCGTGGTGAATTATCTCAGGCGATTCGTGCGACCGCTACCCTGCGCTTGCCTGCGCTGGGCTTACCTGCCCTGCGTCTGCCTGCTCGGCTTGACGCTCGGCGCCGCACGGGCCGACGTCGTCGAGCTTTTGTCCCCGAGCAACCCGCGCGCCCGGTCGCGCATCACCGGCAAGGTGCTGGAATACACGGGCCGCGAAATCGTGATCCAAGTACACGGCGGCCGGGAATTCAAACGACCCGGCGCGCTGGTCGTCGCGATCGAAACCGATTGGCCCGCCGGCATCGCCGAGGGCGATGCGCGGTTCGCCGCCGGCGACTTCAAGCTGGCGCGAGACCAGTATTCGACGGCCATCCGCGAAGAAAAGCGGACCTGGGCGCGCCGCAAGATTCTGGCCAAGATCATCGCCTGCTACAAGGCGCAGGGACAATTCGAACAGGCGGGCAGGCTGTTTCTCGGATTGGTGCGAGAAGACCCCGACTCTCCCGACTTTGCTTTGATCCCGCTCGCCTGGCTGCCGGCCGAGCCGCCGCCCGGCCTGGCGCAAACTGCGGAGCAGTGGCTCGAAGATCTCGAAACGCCGGCGGCCCTGCTGCTCGGCGCCAGCCATCTTTTGCCGACTGCGCGGCGGGCGACGGCACTCGAACGGTTGGCGCTGCTCGGGAAAGACAAAGACCGGCGCATCGACGCGCTGACGCAGGCCCAAACCTGGCGCACTCAACTCGCTGCGGCGAACGACGGACAAGTCGAGCGCTGGCAAAGGGCCATCCAAGAATTCCCCGAGGCGTTGCGCGCCGGGCCATACTTCGTGCTCGGGCAAGCCTTGGCCCGGCGAGACAAGGCGTCGGAAGCGGTCTTGGCGCTGTTGCACGTGCCGATCCTCTATCCGCAAGAGCGGCAGTTGGCTTCCGAATCGCTGCTGGCGGCGGCCCAACTGTTGGAAAAACGGGCTCAACACGCGGCGGCCGCGCAGCTTTATCAGGAGTTGCTCTCGGGCTACCCGAACACGCGTGCGGCGGCCGAGGCCGTCAGCCATTCCGAACGGCCCGGCGCGACCGGCGCCGCCACGGTCGTGGTCGCTGCCGCGGGCGATTCCGCCGCTGCCGCAGCCGATACCATGGAACAGCGATTTCTCGACGGCCTGCGCGGCCGCCGGCTGTACGAATTGGCCGAGGCGTATTGCCGCGGGGAATCGGCCGACACCGGACTGTTCGCTCGACGACGAGCGGAGTTGGCGGTGGAACTCTCGCGCACGTTCGCCGATCATGCCTTGCAAGTCGTTCCCGACGAGCGCGAAGCGCTCTGGACGCAGGCCCTGGCCGCTGTCGACGATCTGATGCGCCAAGAGCCGAACCACCCTCGTCGCGTGTTGCTCGAAGCGCAACGCGGACTGGTGCAATTGGCCCGCGGAGAGTTGGCTCGGCAGGAGGCCGAGATCCTGGGCGGCTCGCAACAGCGCTTCGAGCGAGCGCGCGAAGAGCTGCGCGCCGCCGTGGCCGCCTTGCAAACGGCCCGCGAGACGCTGACGGCGGAGCTGCGCCGCGCGAACCTGAGCAAGCGCAGCGATCCCGAGCGGCCGTCGGGCGACGAACTGGCCTCGTTGGAACGCAACTTGAACTATCAATTGGCCCGCGCGTTTCGCAACCAGGGGCAGAGCTATCCCGCCGGCAGCGAAGATCGCACGAATTCGCTGGGCCAGGCGATCGAGCGCCTCAAGCCGCTGGCCGAGGGCGACTACGACGACGAAGTGGTCTGGCTGGGCCGTTTGGACGAGATCGTTTGCGAGCGGCTGTTGGAAGATTATCCGGCGGCGGCCCGGCGGCTGGCCTTGCTGGACCAGCGCGAACCGCCGCCTGGCATCGAGGCCAGCGCTCGGGCCGAGGAAATCCGCCTGGCGCTCGGCCGCGGGCAATTGCGCGAAGCGCTCGCTCTGCTTGAGGCCGGACGCATGGTCGCCGGTCAGCCCTCCGCCGATCTCGACTATGCGTTTTTGGAGACCTATGCGGCGTCTTGGCGCGCGGCCGGAAAAGCGGGCGATGTCGAAGGAGCCGCCCGGCTGCAAGCGCAGGCCGCGGACTTGATTCAAGACATCGACCGGCTCTATGGGCCGTATTGGAGCCGCCGCGCCGAAACGCTGCTGGCGGGCAGCGTCAGCTCCGCCAGCGGGCCGAAAGATGCGAAGCTCTTGATCCGCGCGGCCGAAAGCCTGTTCCGCGCCGGACAATTCGAGCAGGCGGTGGCCGCTTACGACCAGGCGGCCGAGCAAGCCGCCCAGACCAAGCAAGACGACCTCGCCTTCGACGCCGGCTACACGGCCGCGGTGGTGGAACAAGAACAGGGCCGGCGCCGCAAAGCCGCCGAGCGCTTTCGCCGGCTCGCATTGAGTCTGCCGAAGCATGCCAAGGCGGGCGACGCCCACCTGTTGGCGATCTACAACACGGCCCAAGCGGCCAAGACCGATCCCGCGGCGGCGGCCGATGAATACCCGGCGCTGTTGCAGGAGCACTTGCAGCATTTCAGCCGCGCGACGAGCGCCAACCAGGCGCGGTTGTGGCTGGGCAAATTGCGCGAGCGGCAGCGTGATTATTCGGCGGCCATCGCCGCCTATCGCGACATCTCGGCCGACGACCCTCGCTACCTCGAAGCGGTCGAGGGCATGGCGCGCTCGCACAAAAATCGGTTGGCCGAGTTGAGCGCCGCCGGCGAACCGACGCGCGAAGCGGCCCAGCAAGCGGCCCGCTACTTCGAGCAATTGGTCTTGGGAGATCGCAACAAGTTGCCCGA
>DATNEC010000149.1:0-5474 GCA_035606815.1 Pirellulales bacterium | reverse complement strand
ATGTTCGGATGATGCAGCGTGGCTGCGGCCCGCGCTTCGCGGAGGAACCGTTCTCGCTCTTCGGGACTTTGCAGCAGTCCCTTGCGCGGGATCTTGAGGGCCACCAGCCGGCCCAACTGTGGATCGCGGGCGCGGTAGACGGCGCCGAATGTCCCCTTGCCCAACAGCTCGACGATCTCGAACCGTCCGAATCGTTGGGCGCGAGCGGGGCCGGCGAGCGTGGGCGCGTCCAGCGGCGGCGTGGCGTCGTCTCGGCCGAGCGGCGCGGTAGGTTCGTTCAACCAACCGCCGTGAGACGCGGCCGCTTGAGGGTCGCTGTCGAACGGGGAGAGGCTGTCGAGCAGCGGTTGGCAGATTTCGGTGCAGCGGCTGACGTGCGCCTCGATCACCGCCCGGTCGGCCTGACTCAGGCGCCCGGCGGTCCAGAGACGAAGTTGTTCCAGCGTGGGACACTGTTCCACGATCCACCCCTCAGCTTTCCTGATCGGCGGCGAACTGTTCGATAATTCTGTATTTCGTAGTTAGCTTCGTCGAGGCAGATTCCGACGCTATGCGAAGAATTGGGCTGGTCCGCATTATCGCCGTGCCGAGGAGAGAAGTCCAAGTATTTTACGCGCGGCTTATGCGGTCGTGCGGCATTGGATCGCGCGAACGATAGCGAGCGGCTGAAGTTTGACGCCCGGGCCTTGCGATGGTATTCTCGAAAAGTGCAAAAACTCCGGTAATTCTCAAGGTTTTCGAGACTCTCGTTAATTGAATGGGCAAGTTGGCTGGCAAGGTGGCGATCGTGACCGGAGCGGGCCGCGGCATCGGCCGGGGGATCGCGCGCGGATTGGCGCGCGAGGGCGCGGCGCTGGCGCTGGCGGCACGCAGCGAATCGGAGCTGAACGCCGCAGCCGAGGAAATGCGGGCGATCGGCGTTGAGGTTTTGGCGGCGCCGGCCGACGTGACCGATGAAGCGCAGGTCGAGGCCCTGTTCGCCCGCGTCCACGACCAATTCGGCCGCTTGGATCTGCTGGTCAACAATGCCGGCGCGTTCGACGGCGGCCCGCTCGACGAACTTTCGACCGAGGCCTGGGACAAGGTGATCGCCGTCAACCTGCGCGCGCCGTTTCTTTGCACGCGGGCCGCGATGCGCGTGATGAAGGCGCAAGGCGGCGGGCGGATCATCAATATCGGCTCGATCTCGGCCCAGCGCGTGCGGCCCGGCTCGGCGCCCTATTCGGCGTCGAAGCACGGCCTGTGGGGGCTTACGCAAGTCACGGCGCTCGAAGGCCGCGACCACGGCATTACGTGCTGCTGCCTGCATCCCGGCAACATCCAGGTCGAGCGGCGGCTGACCGACCGCGCGGAAGACGCCGAGCCGATGATGACCGTCGACGAGATCGCCGAAGTCGCCGTGTTGATGGCCGTGCTGCCGCCGCACGTCGAAATGCTGGAGGCGATCGTGCTGCCCAGCCAACAACTTTACGTCGGCCGCGGCTAAGGCCGCGCCCCGGCCTACGAAAACTCCCGTCTTGCTCGGCGTGGTTTTCTGGTTAATACTGCCACGGTTATCGCTTACCTTCCGCATCGTCGCTCGCCGGAGATCCCGCCCATGTCGCGCCGCACTTCCCGCCGTAAGTTCGTCAAAACCATCGCCGCCGTGGGGGCGGGCTTGTCGCTGCCGCTTGGCTCGCTCGCCCGCGCCGCCGGGCCGAACGGCCGGCTGCGGATTGCCAGCATCGGCACCGGCGGCAAGGGTTGGTCGGACCTGGTTGCGACCGCGGCCAGCCCGCACGTCGATGTCGTGGCCCTGTGCAATATCGACGAAGGCCCCGACCATCTGGGCCGCGCAGCCGAAAAGTATCCGCAAGCCGCGAAGTACACCGACTGGCGGCGGCTGCTCGACAACGCCAAAGAGATCGACGCCGTGATCGTCTCGACGCCCGACCACATGCACGCGCCGATCTCAATGGCCGCGATGGCGCTGGGCAAGCACGTGCAATGTCAGAAGCCGCTGACGCACACTGTTTACGAAGCCCGCCAAATGCGGCTGGCGGCCAAAAAGGTCGGCGTTGTCACGCAGATGGGCAACCAGATTCAATCGCACGTCGCCTATCGCACGGCCGTGCGGTTGGTTCACGACGGGGCCATCGGCAAGGTGCAAGAAGTCCACTCGTGGCAAAGCGGCAAGATGGGCTGGCTGTTGGAAAGCGATCGGCCGGCTGGCGAAGATCCCGTGCCGCCGACGGTGCATTGGGACAATTGGCTTGGCGTGGCGCCGGTGCGGGCCTTCAAGGCGAAAATCTATCATCCGTTCAACTGGCGGGCCTGGCAGGATTTCAGCAACGGGCAGTTGGGCGACTTCGGCTGCCACATTCTCGATCCCGTTTTCATGGCGCTCGAACTGACGGCCCCCAAGACGATCCGCGCCGAGGCGCCGCCGATCAATCGCGAGGTCTGGGCCAAGTCGGCGACCGTGTTTTACGAATTCCCCGGCACGCCGCGGACCGCCTCCGATTCGCTGCGGCTGACGTGGTACGAAGGCGAAGGAGCGAAGCCGTCTTACGAGGCGCTCGGCATACCTTCGAGCGTCGCGCTGCCGGGTTCCGGCTCGGTGCTGAAGGGCGAGAAAGGGACGATGATCATTCCGCACGTCGACATGCCGAAGCTGCTGCCCGAGGAGAAATTCGCCGATTACAAGATGCCGGACGTCGGCGGCGTCGATCATTACGTTCAATGGGCCGATGCTTGCCGCGGCAAGGGCAAGACCACCTCGCACTTCGATTATTCCGGCCCGCTCACCGAGGCGGTGCTGCTGGGCACGGTGGCCATTCGCACGCCGCACGAGACGTTGCAATGGGACGCGGCCGGACTGAAGATCGCCAACTCGCCCGAGGCCAATGCGATGTTGACGAAGGACTATCGGCCGGGCTGGGAAGTGAAATGGAGTTGAGGCGTCGAGGCGCGAGGCGAAGCGGTCGTTCTTTGAAAGGGGGATCGGGGGATACCGAGGAGACGAGGAGATCGCTGTAGCGACGGGCGTCCTCGCCCGTCATAATGCTCGCCGGGCGAGGGCGCCCGGCTCTAGACTCAAAAACCGCGGGGAGCGACAATGTTCGAAAACCCCTGGCTTTCGCGGCATCTTTGCAGCCGCCGGCGGTTTTGTCTGACGGCGGGCGCCTTGCCGCCGCTGGCCTTGTCGCTGCCCGAGGTGCTGGCCGCCCGCGAAGCATCGCCCCAGCGCCGCAATACGGCGGTGATTCTTTTTTGGCTGGCCGGCGGGCCGTCGCACTTGGATATGTACGACATGAAGCCGGCGGCGCCGGCCGAAATCCGCGGGCCGTTCAAGCCGATCGACACGCGGCTGCCAGGCTTTTCGGTTTGCGATCTGCTGCCGCTGCATGCGCCGTTAGCCGACAAGCTGTCGATCGTCCGCTCGCTGCACCACACGCTCGGCGTCCACGACGACGCTTCGCACTGGGTGCAAACCGGCTATCCGCTGCTGGGCGCGCGCGAGCGCGGCCAGCAGCAACCGGCCCAAGGCGCCGTGACCGCGCGGCTGCGGGGACCGAACCAGCCAGGCATGCCCCCCTACGTTTGCATCCCCGAGGCGTATCGCCGCCACATGGGTTTTTATCAGACGGCCTCCTGGCTCGGCGCCCGCTACGATCCGGTCGACGGCGGCGGCGATCCGGCGCTCGGGCATTACCGCCCGCCCGAGTTCGCCCTGCCCGTCGAAATGACGGCCGAGCGGCTGGGCGACCGCAAGGCGCTGCGCGACGCGATCGATTCGTTCCGTCGCCGCGCCGATGCCGAACCGGCGGCGATGGATGAAATGCGGCGGCAGGCTTTCGATCTGGTCGCGGGAGAGCGGGCCCGCGCCGCATTCGACGTCGCTCGCGAGCCTGAATCGATCCGCGAGAAATATGGAAAGCACGCCTGGGGCCAGGCGGCGCTGATGGCGCGGCGGCTGGTCGAGGCGGGCGTGACGTTCGTCACGATCAACCTCTACGAAAAAGACGTCGATTGGTGGGACGATCACTACACGATCGAAAAGAACCTCCGCAAGCGGCTGCCGATCTACGATCGGGCCTTTAGCGCGCTGGTCGAAGACCTGCACCAGCGCGGGCTGGCCGAGCGCGTGTTGGTCGTCTCGTGCGGCGAGTTCGGACGCAACCCGAGGATCGACAAAAACGCCGGCCGCGGTCACTGGCCGCGGGCGATGAGCGCCGTGCTCGCCGGCGGCGGTCTTCGCGCGGGCCAGATTATCGGCGCCACGACCGCCGACGGCGGCGAACCGGCCGAGCGACCGCTGTTGCCCGGCGATCTGCTGGCCACGATCTATCGCGTGCTCGGGATCAACCCCGAGCAGACGCTCGCCGACCGCCAAAACCGGCCCATCCGCCTCGTCGACGCCGGGCAGCCGATCGCGGAGTTGTTTTGACATAGGCGATTGCGGCAAAGCCTGTTGGACGCGTACCGAGCGCCGTTCCACGGCTTTGCCAAAATGCTTTCCGAGTGCGTTTGCGCGGCCCTTCATCTCCGCCGCGGAGTGAGCGGAGCTAACCTCGCGTGATTTATATTTCCGCCGATTTATTTATATCGCCGCGCGTTTTTTCATTTCGGCGGCCGGTACGTCGCGGCGTTTGCCGAGAATTCCAGGCGTTTGCCGCAAGGCGCTTCGCCGCGGCGCGTGAAAAAAGGGCATTTCAGAGCCTGTCATGGGGAGATCCCGGGCCATTTTTGGCCCGAATTATAAAAGCGGCCGCCGCGACGGCCGTCGCAAAATGACGTAATTGCCGGACGGGAGCACGGTTCACGACACTTGACGATTTATGTCTCGGACGAGGCGTATAAATCATGATTTTCGCCCGTTCCAGCCCCTGCTGCGCAAGCGCTCGACCTTACCGCGGGGCTGGCTTGCGCGGCAAGTCAAGCCGCGTCATCTCCGCCGCGAAGCGTCGGAGCTACTGCCAGAACCAACCGCACGAGCCTCTACATACGCGTTGCGTTTCTTTTGGCGCTGTCCCCGATTCCTGTTGACCGACGCATTCGCGAACTCTACTTTAAGGCCAGACGCATCGACATCCATTGATGCACGATCCAGGAGCGAGTCCGATGCTTTCGATCCTCGGCCCGGCCGACCGCAAGGCCCGTTTTTGCGACGGACTGTCGCGGCGGAACTTTTTGAAGATCGGCGGCCTGGGTTTCGGCGGCCTTTCGCTGGCGCAGTTATTGTCGCTGGAGTCGCAGGCCGGGACGAGCCAGTCGCGCAAATCGCTGATCATGATCTACCTGGTCGGCGGCCCGCCGCATCAGGATCTGTTCGATTTGAAGCCCAATGCCCCGCGCGAAATCGCCGGGCCGTATCAACCGATCGCGACCAACGTGCCGGGCATTGAAATCTCCGAGCATCTGCCGCGGCTGGCGCAGCGGATGGACCGCTTCGCGCCGATCCGCTCGATCGTCGGCGCGCAGGCCGACCATAC
>DATNEC010000145.1:0-2450 GCA_035606815.1 Pirellulales bacterium | reverse complement strand
TTTCAAGCGGCCGAGGCCCAACTGGCGCGGGCCAAGGCGCAAGACCGCTTGCTCAAGGCCGGCGCCTGGCAATACGACAAACTCGTAGCCAGCGCCGCGGTCGATCAGGCGCTCGCCCAGATCGACCAGGTCAAAGCCGATCTTGACCGCTTGACCGTGCGGGCGTTGGTCGACGGCCAGGTGCTGCAAGTCAATGTTCGGTCGGGCGAATTCGTCGCCGCGCCGGCCAGCCAGGCCCTGATCGTGCTAGGCAACGTCGACAAGCTGCACGCCCGCGTCGATATTGACGAGCACGACATTCCCCGCTTCTCGCCGGGTTCGCCGGCGGTGGCCATGCTGCGGGGGTTGTCCGGCAAACAGTTCCGCCTGCGCTTCCTGCGGATCGAGCCGTTCGTAGTGCCGAAAAAATCGCTGACCGGCGACAACACCGAGCGGGTCGATACGCGAGTGCTGCAAGCGATCTACGCCATCGAAAGCCACGACCAACCGCTCTACGTCGGGCAGCAGCTCGACGTGTTCATCGAATGCCCGCGGGCTGGCCAGGGCGAGATCCTCCCTCAATGAACTACTTCGCCCACGGTCGCGCGTTCGTCGATGATCCCTACTTCCTGGCCGGAACGGCCGTGCCTGATTGGCTGAACGTGGTGGCGCGCCGGGTCAAGGCGCGCTCGAAGCACGCGCAGGGGTTCGTCGCCGACGTCGATCCGCGAATGGCGGCCTTGGCCCGCGGGATCGTGCGGCACCACGCGGATGACGGTTGGTTCCACGAAACCGCGGCCTTCGCCGAACTGTCGTGGCAATTGACCGCCAGGGTCCGCGACGCTTTGCCGCCCGACGACGGCCTGCGGCCGAGCTTTTTGGGCCATATTTTGGTCGAACTGTTGCTCGATTCGACCCTCATCGCCGACGAGCCGGCGCGACTGGACGCCTATTATCAGGCGATGTCGGCGGTCGACGCTGACTTCGTCGAGCAGGCCGTCGGCCGCATCGCCGCCAGGCCGCCCGACCGGCTGGCGCAGTTCGTGCCGCTGTTTATCCGCGAGAGATTCTTGTGGGATTACGGCGACGATGGCAAACTGTGGTTTCGGCTGAACCAGGTGATGCGGCGGGTGAAGCTGCCGCCGCTGCCCGAAGCGTTCCGCGAATTGCTGCCCGAGGCGCGGCGGCTCGTCGAACGGCGCAAGGCCGAACTGCTGACACCGTCCGACAACAGGAGATTCGCATGAAATTCGGCATGAACATGCTGCTATGGACCGACAACATCACCGACGAGCACCGCCCGGTGATGGAACGGCTCAAGAAAATGGGCTACGACGGCGTCGAGTTTCCGATCTTCGACCACGACGTGAAGAAGTACCAGGCGCTGGGTCGCTGGCTCGACGACGCCGGCTTGGAGCGGACGATCGTGACCTGCGTCGGCAACGACAAGAACCCGATCAGCCCCGACGCCAAAACTCGCGCCGCCGGCGTCGAACAACTCAAGGGCGTGCTCGAAAGCTGCCAGGCGGCCGGCGGCAAGATCATGGCGGGGCCGTTTCACTCGGCGCTCGGCGGCTTCACGGGCGGCGCGCCGACGGCCGACGAATGGAAGTGGGGCGTCGAGTGCATGAAGATCAACGCCGAAAACGCGAAGAACTGCGGCGTCACGCTGGCCGTGGAGTATCTGAACCGCTTCGAGTGCTACCTGCTCAACACGGCGGCCGACACGGTGCGGTTCATCAAAGACGTGGGCCATCCGAATTGCCGCATGATGTACGACACGTTCCATGCCAACATCGAAGAAAAGAACCTGCCTGAAGCGATCAAGGCCTGCGCCGAGTATACGGTCCACGTCCATATCTCGGAAAACGACCGCGGCACGCCGGGCCAGGGACACGTGCATTGGAAGGAAAGCTTCGACGCGCTCAAACAAACGGGCTACGACGGATGGTTCGTGATTGAAGCCTTCGGCCTCGCGCTGCCCGCCCTGGCCGCCGCCACGAAGATCTGGCGCCGCATGTTCGAGAGCGAAGACCAATTGGCCCGCGACGGACTGGCGTTCATGAAAGGCGAATGGCGGAAGAGGAAGTAGGCGCGTAATTGGCGGTTGGGGATTGGTGGTTGGCAGCGGGCAGGGATAGGGCATTCAGGATGAATCCTCGCCAGAACGCAGCGTCGTCAACCCCCAATCCTCAATCCCCAACCGCCAACCGCCAGCCGCCGCTTGGCCTGGAGACGTTTCAACAGCCGTCGCCCGACCAGGGACTTTCGCTCAACGAGTTAAGCCAGGCGTTTGCGGGCATGATGGGCGCCGGGCAGGATCCTTATGCGGAACCGACGCCCAAGGATGACGACGACGAAGCCGCGATCGTCGAGGCGGCCGGCCCCGCCGCCAGGCTGGCCCTTGCATCCTCAGGGGCGAAGCTCGCGGCCGACGAGGCCTGCGAGGTTTCGCCGCGCAGCATTCTCGA
>DATNEC010000123.1:0-8416 GCA_035606815.1 Pirellulales bacterium | reverse complement strand
TGATGTCCGCCCGGCTGCTGCAAGTCCAGTTCCGCCGAAATCTCGGTCGAAAACTCTGGCGCCGTGATTTCCAATTTTGCGATGCCCTGCGTCAGCGCCGGGTTGCTGGAGAGTTGCGAGATCTCCAACATCGCGTTGCGGCCCAGTCCCCAGGCATAAGCCAAGTCGTCGGCCCGCACCTGGGCGACATGCACCCGCGGATGCGGACTTCCGAGGTCGCTGCGTGCGCCGCGCGGTCCGTCGCAGGCCGCGAGTTGTTCGATGCCGGCGACCAACCGCCCCAGCCAAGCCAACCGATCGCGGAACTCGGGCCAATTTCGCAGATAGCCGTCGAGTTCCAATTCGGCCGACGTAGGACAGACCTCTGGTCCGCCAAGTTGGCCGGCGACGGACGGGAAATCCGTCCTACGCGCACGGCGGCCGGCGACGGGCTGCGTCCTGTCTTCCGCCTGACGCCGGGCCACGTCGGCGCCAATCTGCGAAAGCAGCAGTTTGTCGGTCTTGAGCCGGCCGCGCACGAGCTCGCCGGGTTCGAGGCACGCCGACACGCGGCCGATTCGCAGCCGATCGCGATCGAAGCGATGAGGATCGACGAGTTGCAGATCGTCGATTTCCAACTCGCCCGTCCACAGCGACAAGCGAACGGCGGCGGCCTCGACTGCGGCGCCATTGGCCGCCGAAAGTTGACGCAGCATCTCGCGCTCGACGAGCTTCGGCCCAAGCCACCAGGGCGCCGCAGCGAAGACGACGAGCCCGACCAAGCCAGTCAGATAACCCCAGGGGCGAATCCAAGTCTCGCCGCGGTGCGGCGCGGCGTCGGCGGCCGAGCGCCGCGCAAGCAAGGCGGCGAACTTCGCCGCGGGAATCGAGAGCAGCAGCGCCAGGCAGGCGCCGCCAACCAGGTCGTAACGGTCCCAATCGAACATTGCGATCCAGGCGCCGTCGCCAAGCGCTCCGATGGCGCCGCCCAAGGCCGTTTCGTCCAGCAAGACGCGGCCCAGACCCGAGATCCACCGCGACCCCAGCCACGACGCGGCCAAGCCGGCGGCCCACGCGCAAGCAAATGCCTTGCGGCGCACGTTCAGCACGACGAATGCCAGCAGCACCGCGGCCAGCGACAGGTTCCAACCCGTCACGAAGCCGGCGAGCGTGCCTAAAATGATTGCCAAGGCCAAGCTGCGCGGCCCTGGTCTCGCCGGAAGACTGGGGGTTTCGGTAGCAGGCGCCGAAGCTTGCATGATTCACGCTTCCGTAAAAAGTGCCGATAATGCGGGTGGTATCGAACGTATCGGCCAGAGCGGGGCGGCTGCTTGAGCCGCCGTCGGCAAGAAGAGGTCCGAAAGCGTAGAAAAATCGCCGAATTCCGGCGATTCGGGCTCTATCGAGACGGGGGCCGCCGGCGACTTTAGCCAGTTTACTCGACTTCCAGAATCTTGCCGGAGGCCGAAACCTCGACCTCTCGCACCCGGCCGCGCTGGTTCTTGCCGCGAAGCTCGTAAGCGTCTTCGCCGCCGACTTTGATCTTCCAAGCCGTGTCGAACTTGATGTCCGGCAGCTTATCTTGGGCGATTTTTTTGATGTCTTCCGGAACCTCGCCGATCGGGACGACCGAGCTAGGATCGGGCTGTTTCGAGCAGCCGGCCAGCCACGATAGTCCGATCAGCGACAATGCAGGGAGTATTCGCATCACAAGGTGGCCTCCTGTGCGAACCAACGCGGTACAGACCGGCTTGGCGCCGCAATCCGCCGCCGCCAACCAAGCCCGCGCTTCAATATTCGCCCGAAACGACCTCGCCATTGGCTCGCGTCGAGAGGGCCAAGTAAGACCGGTAATCCATGCTCGTCCGTAAAAAATTGACGTGGCCGTCGGCGAATAGGAAATTCACCCCGTGGCCATGCCGGCTATAGAACAAATTGACGTCGCCTCCAGGATCGCCTGGCCCCACGTGTTCGCCGGCGTGTCCCAGCACCATGCCTGAACTGTTCTCCGTGTGACCCGCCCCGATGCCGTTATTGTCATCGGGAAACAGGAAAGCGCCCGTCACCGATCCGACCCAGGTCGCTTCGCCATAGTCGTGCGATCGCTCGCCGACGGCGATCGTCTGCGAAGCGCCATCGGCGATGTCTTTCAGGGCGACGTTGCTGTTGCGAAAGAAGATTCCGGTCCCATCGACGCCTGGTTCGGAGTTGCCGTACATGCCCACGTAGTTGGCAGGAGCGACCTGGCAAATTTTGGCGATCTTCACTCCCGTCACCGGATCGCGGCTCCAGGCCCACCAGGCCGCCGCGACAGAGTCCGACGGACAAAGATAAACGGGGAACTCCAACAAACGGCAATCGGCATTGGCCGGGTCTTCGATGGCCCGGCTGAACTGGATACGGTTGAAGGCCGCAAGCTGTTCGACTTCGGGCAAAAGCATCGACGCCCAGCCCCAGCCGGGCCCCAAATCATCGCCCGCCGCGTCGAATTCCGAGAGGTAGCCGGACGGGAACGACCGCTGGCGGTCGTGATAGCTTTGCAGGGCGATTCCGATCTGCTTGAGATGGTTCGCGCACTGCCCGCGGCGACCCGCCTCGCGCGCCGCTTGCACCGCCGGCAATAGCAGCGCCAGGAGCAATCCCAGGATGGCGATCACCGCCAATAATTCGACTACCGTAAATGCTCGGTAGCCGCTACGAGCTTCAAACGACGCTTTTGGCATGACAGCTCCCGGCAGAACCCCGATTGCGATTCGTCCGCGAAACCAAACACAACGAATTATCGCGCCACTGCGAGCACGGATCGATGAGCTGGAAGGCGCATTCGACTGCCAATTCGCATTATCCAGTCGGCCTTCGCTTCTAGCAACCCAAACGGCGTTTCCGCCTCGCCAAGGTGGATTCCGCCGATATAATTGAGTGCTGAACGGCCGCTCGTTTTCGCGGCCGGCGGCGCGCGTCACGCAGCGGAAACTTTGCCGAAGGAAGATCAAGATGGACCGAGAATTGACCGATCGGGCGGGAGCCATTCAGGAGAGGATTACCCAACTGAGGGACTCTCTTTGACTTCGACGCCAAACGCCAGCGCGCCACGGCCATCGAAACCCGGATGGGCGAGCCGGGCTTCTGGGACAATCAGGAAAAGGCCCAGGAGACGGTCGCCGAACTGAAGGCCCTGACGGCCCTTATCAAACCAATGACGGAGCTTGCCGGCGCCGCGGACGACGTGCAGGTGATGCTCGAAATGGGCGACGAAGATCCCGAGATCGCCGCCGAATTGCCCCAAGAGCTTGCGCGCCTCGAATCGCGGCTGGGCGAACTGGAGCTCAAGGCGCTGCTCGACGGCCCGCACGACGCCAACAACGCCCTGCTCTCAATCAACGCCCGCGACGGCGGCGTCGATGCCAACGACTGGGCCGAGATGTTGTTGCGCATGTATCTGCTGTGGGCCCAGAAGAACGGCTATGAAACCGAAGTCCTCGACCGGCAAGACAACGACGAAGCCGGCATTTCGACGGCCACCATCGCCGTACGCGGGCCGATGGCCTACGGCTACCTGAAAGGCGAGACGGGCATGCACCGGCTGGTGCGGATCAGCCCGTTCAACGCCGAAGGCAAGCGCCAAACCAGTTTCGCGGCGGTCGACGTCTCGCCCGAAATCAGCGAAAGCTTCGAGATCGACCTGCGCGACGAAGACATCCGCGAAGACGTATTCCGGGCCAGCGGCGCCGGCGGCCAGCACGTCAACAAGACGTCAAGCGCGATTCGCCTCACGCACCTGCCCACCGGCATCGTCGTGCAGTGCCAGGCCGAGCGCAGCCAGCACAAGAACCGTGCCACCGCGCTCAAGATGTTGCGGGCGCGCCTGGCGCGGCGGGAAGAAGAGAAGCGCGAGGCCGAGCAAGCGGCCAAGTACCAGTCGCAGGCCAAGACCGGCTTCGGCTCGCAGATTCGCAACTACTTCCTGCACCCCGACCAGCGCGTGAAAGACGCCCGCACCGGATACCTGGTCGGCAACTTCCAAAGCGTGCTCGACGGCAACCTGCAAGGTTTTCTCGACGCCTACCTGCGGTGGCGCGTCGGAAAAGAGGTCTCCTCCTCGTGAGCGACGCGCTGGCGATCGAGGGGACGGGGTTGAGGGTTGTTTTCCGCCGCCTCGGCGATCGCGTTGCGCATGCGATCGAACGGCTGCAAGACGCGAGCTGGTCGCCGATTTTGGAATCGCTCGAAGGCGGGCCGGACGACGTTTGGCCGCCCAGTCCCCCTTTGCAGGAATTGCACTTCGAAGACCGTCCGGACGGCCGGCGCCTGGCGCTATTGGTGGGCCGGGCCGGCGCCAGCCACTGGTCGCTGAGCGTCGAGTGGGATCCGCTTTCCTCGCGGTTCTCGTTCGACGCCGCCTGCCGCGTGCGCTCCGCGCCCGCGTGGCTCGGCAGCCGATATGGCTTGCCCAGCGCCGCGGCCGTCGGCGGGCCGATAGGCGCGCGGTTCAGCGACGCGGCCGGCATCGAACTGCCCGGCATGCGGCTTCGCAGCGAATCGACGGGAGAGCAGCCGGCGTGCGACCTCGTCCAGCAGAGCGGCCAATTGCAACTTCAACCGGCCCCGGTCGCCGCGCCTTGGCCGAAGACCTCGCGATGGCGGTACTCGCTCGAAGCGGCTTCTCCATAGCAGTTGCCAAGACCTCGGCTGTGTGGAATGTAACGGCTGCGACGGTCTTGCCGGGCGGCCTTCGGCGCCGCGGGCGGACGCGCGAAAATACCTTGATCCTCGCGACGCGCCGCGGACCAACCGCTACCATCAAGTTCATGCGTGCTATGTTTGCTTGCAGTTTTCGCCCTCGCCGCGGCGGCCGTGGCGAGCGAGTTCGACACGAAAGGAACGACCATGAAAAACGGAAAGTTCATCGTGCTGTTTGCGGGGCTCCTGCTCGCGGCTTGGCAGGCGACGCCTTTGCGCTCGGCCGCGGGAGGCCGGCAGGACGTGTCTGCCGGCGACAAAAAGCCGCAGCAGAGCATCGCCGTGCGCTATGCCCGCGCGGCCGCCCAATTGGCGCGCGTGGCCTTGCGCGAGGCGCAAGAAACGAACCGCAACGCGCCGCACACGTTCCCGCAAACGGAATTGAACCGTCTCAACCAAGGGGTGCAAGTCGCCGAAGAGCGGCTGAAGATCGCCCTCGATTCGTCGAGCCGCGCGTTCCATCTCGCGAACCTGCTGTTTGCCCGGACGGCGATCCAAGTCGCCGAAGCCGACTATTCCAAGGCCCTGAAAGCCAATGAAATGGTCAAGGGCACGGTCGGCGCGACCGAACTGGAGCGGTTGAAGCTCACGATCGAGACGGCCAGGCTGGGCCTTGAGCGATTGCAGGCGTTCGGCGACGACCCGGCGTCGCGGCTGGTCGAAGCCCAATGGGAGATCGAGCACCTGCGAGACGAAGTCCTGCGGCTGCGTAACCGCGTCGAGCAGCTTTCCGACTTGAATTGACCGTCCTATGGGTATGGATGTCTGCTAGCGTTGCTAGCGGTCCAGCCGAAAAAACTTTGCTCGTTCGGCGAAAAACTGCTTCGAGAATTCGCGAGAGACGTTATACTCTTGCCCTGAAGCGGCGAGAGAGGGACTCGCCGCAAGTCGGCCGCGCGCAGCGACGGCCGCGAAGCGTTTCACGCGTCACTCAAGATTGGGAGGGAACCCATGACCCGAATTCCATTGCGCAAGGACGACGAGCACGCCAAAGGACTCAGCGATCGCTTGGAGATGAGCACCGCCGAGATCGGCCTTTCGGTGCGGACCACCAACTGCCTCGAAGAGCGAGGCATCTTCACGGTCAACGATCTGCTGCACTGCACTCGCGAAGACTTGTTGAGCATTTCCAATTTCGGCGAGAAGACGCTCGACGAAGTCTACAAGGCCCTGGAAAGCATCGGCTTCGCCCGAGATTCGAGGCGGCAGGCGGTCGGAGCATAGCCGCTTAGCGTCCGAAGTCGAACGCGCGCAGGCCCTGCTTGCTGCGCAGGTAAATCCGGCTGCCGACGATTGCGGGCGATGTCCAAGATTCATCGTCGGCGAGCCGGCTTTGCCCGCGCGGGCGATAGCCTTCGGCCGTCGCTTCGATGAGCAGCAATTCGCAACGCTCGTTCAGGCAGAAGAGCCGCGTGTCGGCCAGCACCGGCGTGCAGTAATAGCCGTGATGGCCTTCGATCCAGACCGTCTTGCCATCGTTCAAACGAATGCAAGCGAGTTCGCCGCCGTCGTTCATGCCATACGCGTGGCCGTCGTGGATCAGCATCGATGAGAGATAGCTGGTCAGGTCGGGGTTTTCCCAGGCGAGTTGCTTCCGCCATTGGTCGCCGTCGTGCGAAATGCGCAGCGCCGTGAGCGGCCGGCCCGTGGCGGTCATCAAGACATATTCGCCGCTGGCGACCGGCGTGCCGATGCTTTCGTCGTATTGAATTTGAAACGGGTGCTTCCACAACACCCGCCCGTCGGCCGGATCGAGTCCGACCACGTGCGGGCCGGTCATGGCCACGATCTGCTTCATGCCGGCGATTTCGGCCACGATCGGCGACGAGTACGAGACGTTTTCGCGCAGCGCCTGCCAGGCCGGCTCCCCCGTTTCGGCATGAAACGCCATGATCGTGCCGCCTCGCTGGCCGCCGACGCTGCACACGAGCAAATCGTCGGCGAACGTCGGCGAGCCGGTGTATCCGAACAACGGGACCGGCGCGCCCTGGCCGTCGCCGATCGGAACGATCACATTCTCGGTCCCGTTGACGAACGCGCGGCCGCCGGGCAAGGCTTCGCGGGCGCCGAACTTGGCCGGCAAGTTCACCTGCCAAACGACGCCGCCGTCCTTGAGGTCGAGACACTCGAGCCAGCCGGCGATGCCCAGGCTATACACGCGGCCGTCGCGCACCAGGGGCGTCGCCTTCGGGCCGTTGCCGTGCCGCGCGCCGACGTCGTGCGGATCGAAATCGACCGCGTGCGAGCGCTCCCAGATTCGCTCGCCCGTCTCAGCGTCGAAGGCCAGCGTTCGTTCGGTCGCGCCTTGGCGATCGGTGATCACGACGCGGCCGGCGGCGACGACCGGCGACGACCAACCGGTCCCCAGCGGGGCTTTCCAAAAGGGCTGGGGGCGATCTTCGGGCCAAGCCTCGGGCAATTGGGTGTGGACGGCGATCCCTTGGCCACTTGGTCCCCGCCAGCCGGGCCAGGCTTCGCCGGCTGCCAGCGATTTCGCTGGCCGCGGCGCGAGCGTCTCGGGCGCCGGTTTGGCTATCGACGTATCCGCGGCGGCCGAGTCAAACGGCTGTCGCTGGCCGGCCGGTTCCGCGCGTCCTTGGCCGCACCCGGCGCCGATCGCCAGCAGGCCGCTCAACCCGCACAGGCAATAGGGCAAAAATCGGAAATTCATGCCGCCAATATATCACTTCGCGGCTGCGGATCGAAGGCAAAATGCGTGGCCGCGCCGCGGGCTTGCTTCGCGCCGCCGCATAACGCATAACTCAAAGCTCGGCGTCATATCGAGCGGTCGTCGGCGGAGCGGTTCCTTGGCCCGGTACTGGATCAAATTTTACGGAAAGAAACGCGGCGACCGGCGCAGCGGCTCCAGCCAACTGCGCAGCGCCGGCGCGGGCTGCTTTTGGGGCCTGTTCTTTCTCGTGGGCTGTGGCGGCTTGGCGACGGTATTGACCCAACTCACGATCCCCGAGTTGCGGGTGAACCGCGACTTCATCGAGCATGCCTGCCGCGTGACCGACCGGAGGATCCACGAAATCGAGGATGAAGACGGCCCGTTGTATGCTCCTGAGTTTCGGTTGCAGTACGAGATCGATGGCCAGCCCTATTCGCCCTGGGCCAGCTATGAAATCACCAAGGTCCACACCCGCGACCGCGCACGGAGCGAAGCGATCCTGAAGCAATTCGAGATCGGCGCGGAATACCCTTGCTGGATCGATCCGCGCGATCCGGCGCGGGTGGTCTTGAAACGGGGCTACACTTGGTTCGCCTGGCTGGCGCTGTTGTTTCCGGTCCCCTTTCTGGCGATTGGCGGGGGCGGCTTGTTCTATGTCCTCTGGAACTGGGGCAAGTCGGCCGAGCGCCGCGCGGTGCTCTCCAAGCGCCCGGCGCGGCACTATTTGTTCGACGATACCGGCGGCGTCGAGCCGCGGTTTCCCTACGTGCCCAGCGACGCCGATTTAAGCGACAGCCCCGGCACGAAGCTGGCTTTCCGATTGCCGGCGGCCAGCGCCGGCTGGAGCCTGCTGGCCCTGGCGCTGGTCGCCCTGGCCTGGAACCTGGTCGTCGCGTTTTGGGCTGTCAAGGCCGTCGACAGCCACCTCGCCGGCGACCCCGATTGGTTTCAGACCTTGTTTCTCATTCCCTTCGCATTGATTGGCCTCGGGCTGATCGTCGCGATCGTGCGCCAGGTCTTGATCGG
>DATNEC010000119.1:0-6659 GCA_035606815.1 Pirellulales bacterium | reverse complement strand
CCTCTTTGGCTGGTGCGGTCGTTTCGCCCGCATCCCTTTGCGCCTCTGCCCCTTTGCCGCTCTGCTCCTCTCGCGTCGAAGCTTCGAGATAGCCGATGACTTCGCCCGGCGCCGCCGTTTCGCCTTGGCGCTTCAAGACCTTCGTCACCTTGCCGGCCTCGGGCGCCGGCAACTCGACGGTGGCCTTGTCCGACTCGATCTCGACCAGCGGCTGGTCCTTGTCGGCCCACTCGCCTTCGGCCTTCAGCCACCGGCCAATTTGCACTTCAGTAATCGATTCGCCGACGGTCGGCACTTTCAGTTCGATGGGCATGGGTAGTTTTCAGTGTTCGGTTTTCGGTATTCAGTTTTCAGTGCTCGATGTTCAGCCCGAAAACTGAACACGGAAAACTGAAAACTCACGCCAAAGCTCGCTCCAACAATGCCTGCTGTTCTAGCCGGTGGCTGCTGGCCGAACCGGTGGCGGGACTCGTGGCGGCGGGGCGATAGACGCCGCTGAAGGGAAAGCGTCCGAACAGTCGCTCGCCGAAGCGCACGCGCAGATACGACCAGGCGCCCATGTTCTCCGGTTCTTCCTGCACCCACACGACCGGCGTGCCGTCGGCGAACGCGGCCAATGCGGATTGCAACGTCTCATCGTGCAGCGGATAGAGTTGCTCCAGACGCAAGATGGCGACTCCGCCGCGAACCAGTTTTTCGCGCTGCTGCACCAGTTCGTAATAGATCTTGCCCGAGCAGAGCAAGACGCGCTCGATTGTTTGCCCGGCCGTCGCGGCGTCGGGAATCAGTCGCTGAAAGCAGCCTTCGGCGCATTCGTCGAGCGTCGAGACGGCCGCCGGACTGCGCAGCAGGCTCTTGGGCGTCATCACCACGAGCGGCTTGCGCCAGCAGCGTTTGACTTGCCGCCGCAAGCAGTGGAAATACTGCGCCGGGGTCGTCAGGTTCACCACCTGAATGTTGTCTTGGGCGGCGAGCGACAAAAAGCGTTCGAGCCTGGCGTGCGAGTGCTCGGGGCCCATGCCCTCGAAGCCGTGCGGCAGCAACAGCACCAACCCGCTCAAGCGGCGCCACTTGTCTTCGGCCGAGGCGATGAATTGATCGATGATGACCTGCGCGGCGTTGCAGAAATCGCCGAACTGCGCCTCCCACATCACCAGCCCGTCGGGGCGGTCGAGGCTATAGCCATACTCGAAGCCCAGCACCCCGGTTTCCGACAAGGGACTGTTATAGACGTCGAAGGGGGCCTGGTCGGGCGCCAGCCCAGATAGCAGCGTGTACGTCTTGCCGTTTTCGTAGTCATGCAGCACCGAGTGCCGCTGGCTGAACGTGCCGCGGGCACTGTCTTGGCCCGACAGCCGGACCGGCGTCCCCTCGGTCACCAGACTGGCGAAGGCCAGCGCCTCGGCCGCCGACCAATCGAGCGGGCGCTCGCCGCGGGCCATCTCGGCGCGGGCGTGCAGCAGCCGTTCGATCTTGGGGTGGGGGTGGAAATCCACGGGCAATCGCGTTTGCGCTTCGAGCAGCGCCTCGAGCCGCTGGCGATCGGCGCCCGTCTGGAATTCAAGCAGCGCGCCCATCGGATCGCTTTCCGCGGCGCCCGGCTCGAAGAGCGGCTCGGGACCGCCGTAATAGCCGCTCCAGACGCGCGGCGGAGCGGGGTTCTTCAACACGTAGTCCTTGCTCCGCGCCACCGACAGCTCTTGCTCGAGTTGTTCGCGCCGCACGGCGATGATCTTGTCGGCCTCTTCGCGGGTCACGCCGCCCAGCTTGAGCAGGTGATCGAGATAGCCCTCGTGGACGCTCTTGCGCTGCTCGATCGCCTTGTAAAGCAGCGGTTGGGTGAACGAAGGCTCGTCACCCTCGTTGTGGCCGCGGCGGCGATAGCAGTACATGTCGATCACCACGTCGCGCTGAAAGGCCCGACGAAAGTCCATCGCCAGCCGCACGACCTGGGCCACGGCCTCGGGATCTTCGCCGTTGACATGAAAAATGGGGCTTTGCAGCATCTTGGCCACGTCGGTGGCGTAGATGCTCGAATGGGCTTCTTCGGGCGTGGCGGTGAAGCCGATCTGGTTGTTGACCACCACGTGGATCGTGCCGCCAGTGGCATAGCCCTTGAGTTGGCTCATCAAGAGCGTCTCTTGCACGACCCCCTCGCCGGCGAAAGCCGCGTCGCCGTGAATCAGCAGCACCATCCCGCGCACGCGATCGACGTCGCCGACGCGGTCCTGCTTGGCCCGCATGCGGCCCACGGCCACCGGGTTCACGAATTCCAGGTGGCTGGGATTGAAGCACAGCGAGATATGGATCTTGTGGCCGCTCGCCGTTTTCCAGTCAGTGCTGTAGCCCAGGTGGTACTTGACGTCGCCGTGGCCCATGTGCAGTTGCGGATCGACGTCTTCGAACTCGCGGAAAATCTCCTGCGGAGTTTTGCCCATGATATTGGCCAGCACGTTCAGGCGGCCGCGATGGGCCATTGCCATCACGATCTCGTCGACCCCCTGGTCGCCGGCTTTTTCGATCGCCAGATCGAGCAGCGGAATCAGGCTCTCGGCCCCTTCCAGCGAAAAGCTTTTGGCGCCGATGAATTTCTTTTGGATGAACTCCTCGAAGATCGAAGCATTGGTGAGCCGCGTCAAAATCCGCAACTGCTCTTGCCGGCCGAGTTGCAAGCGGTTCTGCGTCGATTCCATCCGGTCTTGCAGCCAGCGGCGGACGCTCAGATCGTCGATGTGCATGAACTGCACGCCGATCGAGCGGCAATAGGTATTGCGCAGGTGCTCAAGAATGCCGCGCAGCGAGAGCGTGTCGGCGCCGGGAATCGTGTGGATCGAAAATGGGCGCTCGAGGTCGGCCTCGGTGAAATGATAGAAGTCCAACTCCAATTCGGGCTGCCGCTGCTGGGGCAAGCCGAGCGGATTGATCCGGGCCGCCATGTGGCCGCGGACGCGATATGCCCGGATCAGTTGATCCACGCGATCTTGCAAGGCCGCGGCCTGCGTGACGGCCGTGGCCGTGGCCCGGCTGGCGCCATTGCGCCCCGAACGGCCGCGCGGATTGAACAGGCTCGCCGGGTGAAATGAAGGGCCGGACTTCCAGGTTCCAGGGTCGCCGTTTTCGGCGGCGGCCGGGCGCGACGCGGCCGACAAAGCTTCGAAATAGCTCCGCCATTCGGGATCGACCGACGATGGATCGTCGAGAAAATCCGCGTATAGCCCTTCGACGAAGGCCAGGCTCAGGCTATTGGGCGAGGAGGTGGTGCGACTCATCGTTCATTGGTCAGGACAAACGAGGCCAGCCCTTCACGGACGGCTTGCTGGAAACGCCGTTGAATCGAGGCGGCGAGGTCTTTTTCGGGTTTACCCAGGATAAAGGCTGGAACGATTTTCGGACAGGGGCGACCAGGCCGAACCGCGGGGAAGGCGCAATAGCGTTGTTGGGCGTTTGGCGTCATAATGATTCTCGACTCAACGATCCGTTCCCTGTTCGCAAGGAATTTCTTGCCATGTCGCTGCATCCCCTTCAACGCTTGCTGGCCCTCCTGCTGATCGGCGTTCTGGCCGCTTCGCCCGCTATGGCGGAGGACGACGGGCAGGAAGACTTGGATCGGGCCATCGAGGCCAAGCTGTCGGCTGAGTCGTTCCGCGAATTGGCGACCGTCGCCGAGCTTTGCCAGAGCGCGATCACCAAGGGCTTGAGCAAGGAAAACGAGGCCTTCGCCAGGCAACTATTGGCCTCAACGCTGTACAAGCGCGCCGAGGTCATCAGCGAGCCGCTGGCCGAAGGCAAAGAGTTCGACGTGCAAAGCGCCCAGCGCTGGAAAATGGCGGTCGATGAATTGGAACAGGCGGTGAAGGCCGACCCTAAAATGGTCCAGGCCCAGTTATTGATGGGCCGCCTGCAATCGTTGCCTTTCGGCAAGGCCGAGCGGGCGAAAGTCGCGCTCGACGCGGCCGTGGCCCTACTCAAGGATGAGCCGTCCGAACGCGCCGAGGCGCTGCGGCTGCGGGCCGCGGTGCAGAACGACAATGAGAAGAAGCTGGCCGACTTGAACGAGGCGATCAAGCTGGCCCCCGAGAACTACAAATCATTGCGCGATCGAGGCAATGCCTACATCGCACTGAACAAGGCCAAGGAGGCCCTCGCCGATTTCGCCGCCGCGATCGAACTGGCGCCGGACGATTCAGCGACGCTCGAAGCCCAAGGATTGGCCTATGCCACGCTCGAACAATGGGACGAGGCCCGCGCCAGTCTGACGAAGGCCGCCGAAGCAAGCCCCGATTCGCCCACCCCCTACGTGCAACGCGGCCGCGTCAATCTGTTGGCCGGCGACAACAAGGCGGCGATCGAAGACGCGACGAAGGCCCTGCAAGTCGATCCCGATTTCGTTTACGCCTTGTTGTTGCGCGCCCAGGCCTATGGACAAGACAAGCAATGGGACGAGGCCCTGGCCGATGCCGAGCAGTTGATCTCATTGGCCCCCGGTTCCAGCGACGCCGTGCGCCTCTGGGCGTCGTTGATCGCAGTCTCGCAGAAAACGGACGACTACTTGCCGAAGCTCGAGCGCCAGCACGAAGCCGACCCCGATCCCGGCATCGCGCTCCGCCTGGCCATGCTCTATGGCGCCAAGAAAGAATATCGAAAGGCGATCGACGCCTACAGCGTCACGATCTCGCAGGAGCCGAAAAATTGGTTCGCTTTCCAAGGGCGGGCCGATACGTATCTTGGCATCGGCAAGCAGGCCGACGCCCTGCAAGACTACGAGCATGCGCTCGAACTGGATCCCGACAATAGCGGCGTGTTGAACAATCTGGCATGGCTGCTGGCCACTTCGCCCGACGACGAGCTGCGAGACGGCAAACGGGCCATTGAGCTGGCGACCAAAGCCTGCAAAGTAACCGACTACAAGCAGGCCCATATTCTTAGCACGCTGGCGGCGGCCTACGCCGAAGCGGGCGATTTCGAGACGGCCCAAAAGTGGTCGAGCAAGGCCGTCGAGATCGGCGAAGACTCGCTGAAAGAACAACTCGGCAAGGAGTTGGAGAGCTATAAAGAGGGCAAGCCGTGGCGCGAGTTGCAGCAAGAAGGCGCCGACGGCGACAAGCCGGACGCCGAGGACAAGGAGTCTGACAAAGGGTCGGACAAGAAGTCGGACGAATCGAAAAAGGGCGAGTGAAGATCACGAAAACGCGAAAGACGGAAAGCACGAAACGAAACAAAGAGAATAGGGACTGGCCGGCACGTTTCCTCCTTTCGTGTTTTCCGTCTTTCGTGTTTTTCGTGATCGTTTTCGCGTCGATCAGCGACAGCTTTTCGCCTTGGCGACTTTGCGCGGCGCAGCGACTGACGAATAAGCCGAGGTGAAACCGCTCGATAATCCGCCCATGACTCCGACCCGCGCCGACGCTTACGCCCTCGTCTGTGAATACACGCAAAGCGACAGCCTGCGCAAGCACATGCTGGCGGTCGAAGCGGCGGTGGCGGCCTACGCCCGGAAGTTCGGCGAGGACGAGGAGACTTGGCGGATCGTCGGCCTGCTGCACGACTTCGACTACGAGCGCTGGCCGAATCCGCCGGACCACCCGCTCAAAGGCGCCGAGATTCTGGCGGCGCGCGGCTATCCGGAGCAGGTCATCTACGCGATCAAGTCGCACGCCGATTATCTGCCCGATTGCCCTCGCGTGTCACGGCTCGACAAAACGCTCTATGCCTGCGACGAATTGGCCGGGTTCATCTCGGCGGTGGCGATGGTGCGCCCCGAGGGGATCGCCGGCATGCAGGCCGCCAGCGTCAAGAAGAAGCTCAAGCAAAAGGGCTTCGCCGCCGCCGTGAAGCGCGAAGACATCGCCCGCGGCGCCGAGGATCTCGGCGTGCCGCTCGACGAGCACATCCAATTCGTGATCGACGCCCTGCAGCCGATCGGCGCCGAGTTGGGATTGCTGCGGTAGGCTAAGCCTGCGATGCGTCCCTTTCGGCGGCCAGGCGAAACAATCGGCGCAGGATCACATAGAATGGCGGCAGGTAGATGATATCGGAAAAGAACAAGATCGCCAGGAAGATCGGCGGCAGCTTGCCGGCCACGACGTAGTAAATGCCCAGCACGCTGCCCAACAGCTTGCTCCAAAAGCCAAGCAGCAGCAAATTGCGATTTTCGACCGGGTTGTTCGCGACCATCCAGTAGCCGACGCCGAACAGCGCGACCAGCACGCCGACGAGTTGGATCGGAAGGTTCAACTCCGGCTTGGCCACGCCCATCGCCTTGTACGACTCGTGGTAGAAGCAGAGCATGTTCACGCCGGCCAGCACGTTGTAGCAGGCGACGAACCGCAGCACGAAGTTCATCCAAGGTGCGAGCGGATTCGAGGACATGGATATGCGGTCCAGGATGGATTTTGGGCGAGCCAAACAGGACAGGCGCCTCAGCGGAATCTATGGGTGGTTCCGGCCGCAAAGGCAATAGAACCGTGCGTTTATCAAGGCATTGCACGGCAACTGAATGTCGCGATTCGGCAGTCCGAATTTCCTTGAAGGAAAATGGGTATTCCGGGCTTGGAGTGGCAAACCCGCGGCCGCTTCCGGATGGTCCTAGCCGCGCGCCGCGATGTTTACGGGTTCCTCTTCTCTGTTCGGCGCGTTTTGATAAACCGTTCACCGTGCCA
>DATNEC010000147.1:0-10133 GCA_035606815.1 Pirellulales bacterium | reverse complement strand
TTCGCCGATCGGCACGCCGGCCACCGAGGCGGCGCACGATAAGTTTTTGGCCGGCTCGTCTCTCGTGCCGGTCGATGGCTCGGTGCTAGAACGGTTCTTCGGCGATCGGCCGCCCGAAGGCAAAGTCCGAGAAATCGCCCGGGTGCTGTACGATCGAGTCGATTCGCAGTTGAAATACGACAAGTCGGGCGAGGGCTGGGGGCGCGGCGATGCGCTGTGGGCCTGCAACTCGGGCCTCGGCAATTGCAGCGATTTCCACAGCGTATTCATCGCATTGTGCCGCGACTTGAAGATCCCCGCGAAGTTCGAAATCGGCTTTCCGCTGTCGCCCGAACCTGGCAAAGGCGAAATCGCCGGCTATCACTGCTGGGCGAAGTTCCTTGACGGCGAGCGCTGGGTCGGCGTTGATATTTCGGAGGCGAACAAACATCCCGAGCGGAAGGACTTCTTTTTCGGCAATTTGCCCCCGGACCGCGTGATGTTCTCCACGGAGCGCGATCTGGAACTCGTCCCGCGGCAAGAGGCCGGCCCGGTCAACTTTCTGATTTATCCTTACGTCGAGGTCGATGGCCGGCCGTATGCCGGCCAGAGGCGGCGATTTACCGCTGAAGACGTGCCGTAGCAGCGACGCGGCCCCAGGGTATCAACCGTTCGGCTTGTGCCCCAGCGTCCGCAAGAAGAATTCGTCGTCAGCCGGCACGAGCCAAGGAACGCGAATCAAGGAATGCGGGCAATGGTCGACCTTGCCGAGCCGAAGATAGCTCACGTCGCGAAGCCCGGCCTTGCCCAGCGATTCGACGAACCGATCGGCGGTTTCGATGGGAACTTGCCCATCGATCTCGCCGTAAATCAACATCAACGGCGGCGCCTGCGGCGAAATGCGGTTGATCGGCGAAGCCCGTCGATAGTCGGCCGCCCTCGGCCCGTCCGCCGGGCCGCCGAGAAATCGTTCGATGACTGACCGCAATTGGCCGTGCTCGAATTGGTAGAGAAGATCGACGGGGCCGCTGTCGCTGACGACGGCCTGCACCCGGCTCGATTGCTCTCGAAATGGTCCATCGTCGCGGGCGTCGGGTTCTTCGTCCGCCATCCCCAGCAACAGCGCCAAGTGGCCGCCGGCGGAATTCCCCCAAGCCCCTATCCGCTCCGGGTCGATGCGATACTCGGACGCATGGGCGCGCAGCCAGCGAACGGCGCATTTGCAGTCGTCGAGAGCCGCGGGAAAGGGCGCTTCGCCTGCCAGCCGATAGTTGACGGTCGCCGCGACGAAACCGAGCTTGGCGAAATCGATGATGTTCCCTGGCGGCCGATTCATGGGCGTCGAAAAGCTCGATTTGTCTCCCTCGATCCAGCCGCCGCCGTGAATGATGACGATCGCCGGACGCGGCGGCCCGACGTCTCCTTTCGGCATCGCCAAGTCGAGCGTCCAATGCCGAGCGGCGCCTTCGCGGTATCGCAAATCGTGGAAAATGGCGATGTCGTCGGGCACGGTATCGGACAGCGCGCCTCCATCGTCCGCGGCCGGCTTCGCGTCGCCCGGCAGCCGCCGGAACTTGATGTCGCGCAGCGCCGCCGTCGTACACCAACTGGCGATGCCCAGCGGTTTGGACCGCTCGACTTCGAGGCGGATCGAAATCTTGCGGTCTTTCGTAGCCACGTCGACCAACGGCTTGTCGTCGATCCAGGCTTGAATTCGCTCGTCGGTCACCCGCAGACGAATGCGATACCAGACGCCCTGCTTGAAAGTCATGTTGCGAGTGGTTTCGTTGTGGGCGGCGTCCTGCCCGTCGAGGCTCGACAGGCCAACCACGCTGCCGCCCCAGCCGCCGACGATTAGGCTGCAAGGCGACGAGCCGACCGGAAACGTCAATCCGCAAAAGAAATCCGTCCCGTCGACCCGCATCGCTTCCAGAC
The DNA here is from genome assembly GCA_035606815.1 of Pirellulales bacterium. Taxonomy (GTDB): domain Bacteria; phylum Planctomycetota; class Planctomycetia; order Pirellulales; family JAICIG01; genus JAICIG01. The sequence continues at coordinate 8,219 of DATNEC010000147.1, read as the reverse complement.
TGATTTCGTAGTCGGTCTTGGGGAAGTCCTTCGTCCAAGTCACGCCATTGCAGCCGTCGGTGTAGCCGATCAGGAGCTTGCCGTCTTCGACTTCGATCTCTCCGGCGCCGCCGAACTCGCTCGACTTCCACCCCCCGAGCGCTTTGCCGTCGAACAGGCTTTCCCATTTCGTCGCCGGCCCTTTTTCCGGTTCGGCGCCGCGCGCCGCGAGCGAAATCAGCGACCCTGCGCCGGCCAACAAAACCGCAAAACGAACCGTGGAACGTCGCATTGTGATTCTCTGGGTTGGGGGGATTGGGATTGGTGCTTGGAAATTGGTGGTTGGTGATCGGTGGTAGAAATGCCCTATCCTTTTCTCCTAACTCCTGACTCCTGACTCCTAACTCCCATCTTTCCCCGCCTGTCTACCTCCGCCTGCCCCTCAGCTTTCTTCCTCCGGAACAGCGAAAGGACGAACAAGGCGCCAAGGAAAACCGGGGCGACTTTGAGCAACACCGGCAGAAACTTGGGCCGAAAGGCCACGATGCCAAACGCCGCGATCAGGCCGCCGATCACGAGCTTGCTTTTCAATTGTCGGGTTTGCGGCAGCGCCAGCCAGAGCATGGCCATCACCAGGCCGATTCGCAAACAAACGCCTTCCAGCGCCTCGCCGCCAAAGCCCCAGAAATGACTCGCTGTCGCAGCGGCCAATAGCGCCAAGGCAATCAATCCCACCGTCGGCCGATGCATGTCTCGATTATGCGGTTGCCGCCGGGTCGCCGCAAGCGGAACGCGGCTTGGTAAGGCCGGGCGTCGCGGCGTGAGACAGGCTTTTCCAGCCTGAAATGGGATGTCTTGGCTTGTAAAGCAAGCCGCCGAAATGATAGTGTCGAGCGCCCGCGGGGAATGCCGCGATTGAAGCCGCCGAAGCGACTGAAAATCATGATCGATAAGGGTGGTCGAAAATATCGTTCGTCTCGCGCGGCGAACAATGGCCGTCCCTGCGATTTGCCGCATTCGCCGATGATCGATCCCGCGGCAAGCCCGATGGAGGCTGATCCTGAACGCACTTTATCGGCCTTTATCGAGCGTGAAATCCCCCTTGTTTGGTGGCTGCGGCGTTCTGCATCAATAGAGAATGCCTTGTTTTCTCGGCCCGCGCCCACGACGGCGACCGCTCGAACGAAAAAAACGCGCGGCAATATCGGTCCTATGGTATCAGTCCTGGCTTCGGGCAAAGCCATGAAAGGGCCGCCGCCCGCGAGCGGCCGTCAAGGCGCCGAAACCACGGAACGTTTACTTACGCCGGAGGCCGCCGCGCCATGCCGTGCGGACTGACATTGACCGCCGGCGGCCATCTACTAAAATGTTGCGACTCTTGGAGTTATATGCAGACCAACAGCATGACGAACGCCGACGACGCACATTCCGCCCCCGGCATGCACGAAGCCTCGCGCCGCGAGAAGTTGCACCGCATTCAAGAGCTTGGCCACGACCCTTGGGGCCAACGCTTCGACGACCATGCGGCGATCGCTGAGATCCGCGCTCGCGAAGGCGAAATCACGGTCGAGCCGGTCCCCGAAGGCAGCGAACGGCGGCAGGCCGAGCAGCACGGCCCGAGGGTCCGCGCGGCGGGCCGCATCGTCTTGCAGCGCAAGAAGGGCAAGCTGATCTTTCTCGACATCCGCGATTGGAGCGGCCAAATTCAATTGTTCGTCGGCCGCAACCAGGTCGGGGAGGAGAACTGGGCGCTGGCCGAATGCTTCGATTTGGGCGACATCATCGGCGTCGACGGCCAATTGAAGCGGACCAATACCGGCGAACTGACGATCTTCGCCGAGAAGCTCTTCTTTCTGACGAAATCGGTCGAACCACACCCCGACAAGCACAAGGGGCTGACCGATCCCGAATTGCGGCATCGGCAGCGCTATCTCGATTTGATCTACACCGAAGGCGCGTTGCCGCGGTTTCTGAACCGCACGAAGATCGTGCAGTCGATCCGCAACACCTTGGCGGGCCAGGGCTTCGTCGAGATCGAAGGCCCGACCTTGCACTCGATCGCCGGCGGCGCCGCGGCGCGGCCCTTCAAGACGCACCACAACGCACTCGATATTCCGCTGTTCATGCGGATTGCACTGGAATTGCATCTCAAGCGGCTGCTGGTCGGCGGCATCGAACGTGTCTATGAACTGGGCAGGGTCTATCGCAACGAAGGGATCAGTCCCAAGCACAACCCCGAATTCACGATGCTGGAGGTCTATCAGGCTTATGGCGATTACCGCAGCATGATGGATCTCTGCGAGACGTTGATCGTCGAGGCGATCCGCGCCACCGGGCAAGACTTGAAGCTGACCTGGGGCGACAAGTCGATCGACTTCAGCCCGCCGTTCGCCCGCAAGACTTACGACGAATTGTTCGCCGAACATACGGGCGTCGCGGCGGATGACGCGGCCGGCGTCAGGCGATTGGCCGGCGAAATCGGCTTCGAAACGGCCGGCAAGGACGCCGACGTGATCAAGAGCTACGTGTTCGAGGAGCGGGTCGAAGACAAGCTCGCCGGGCCGATCTTCGTCTACGACTATCCTGCGGCCGTCTGCCCGCTGACCAAGCGCAAGCGATCGAACGCGGCCCTGGCCGAGCGATTCGAGCTGTTCGTCGCCGGCATGGAACTGGCCAACGCCTACACCGAGTTGAACGACCCGGACCTGCAAGAGCAGTTGTTCCGCACGCAACTGGCCGGGCAGAAGGAAGAGGACTCGATGGCCAAGATGGACCACGATTTCGTCCGCGCCTTGCGCCACGGCATGCCGCCGGCCGGCGGGCTGGGCCTGGGCATCGACCGGCTAGTGATGTTGCTGACGAACACGCAAACGATTCGCGAAGTGATTTTGTTTCCCCTGTTGAGACCGGAAAATGAGTGAGGAGTGAGGACACAGAAGACGATGGCTCGAAGCCCGTGGCGTCAGCCTCTCCTAACTCCTCACTCCTATCTCCTGACTTCTCTCTCTTCCCACGGATGGGACCATGTACAAATATCTGCTCTGCTGGCGATATCTCCGCACTCGCTACATCGCCCTGGCCTCGATCGTCAGCGTGACGCTGGGCGTCTGGACGATGATCGTCGTCAATAGCGTGATGTCGGGCTTCGCGTTCGAGATGAAGAGCCGCATCCACGGCATTCTCTCCGACGTGATCGTCGAGTCGCACAACATGAACGGCTTTCCCGACGCCGAATATCACATGGAGCAGATCAACCGCGTCGCCGGAGAATACATCGCCGGCATGACGCCGACCGTCCACGTGCCGGCCATGCTCACATTCCATTACGGCGGCCAGATGATGACGCGGCAGGTGACCTTGATCGCCATCGATCCGAAGACGGCGGGCAAGGCCAGCGATCTGCCCAGTTTTCTGCAACATCCGGTAAACCGCCGGCTTCCCAGCTTCGAGTTGCGCGAAGGCGGCTACGATACTCGCGATCATCAATCGGGCATCGAGAGCGGCGACCGCGACTGGATGGCCGATGCCGGCTGGCCCTACCGCCGCTTGCGCGTCGAGCGCGAGCAGGCATTCGAGTTCACCAGGCCGCAATCGACGCGCGTCGCCCCGCCCGAATTGTCCGTCGCCGAGCCATCTTCGGCAATAGAAGCCGCGGAAACCGCGACGGAGGCGCCCGCGGACCCTTTCGCCGTGCCCAAGAGCGAAGAAAACGTGTTCAATCCGCTGCATGAACAGCACACCGGGCTGATTCTAGGCATCGCCCTCTCGAGCGTCCGCGACCAAGACAACAAAGAGCGGTTTTTGCTGCGCCCCGGCGACGACGTACAACTGACCTTCCCCAACGCCGACAGCGAAATGCCGAAGGCGGTCTATAACCAATTCACCATCGTCGATTTCTATGAAAGCAAGATGAGCGAGTACGACTCGACGTTCGTGTTCGTGCCCATCGAAAAACTGCAAACGATGCGCGGCATGCTCGATCCGGTGACGGGGATCCGCTGCGTGAACAGCATTCAGATTCGCCTCAAGGACGAGCGCGACGGGAACTTGGTGCGCGACAAGCTGCGAGCGGCCTTTCCGACGGAGTTTTACAACATCTCCACCTGGCGCGACAAGCAAGGCCCGCTGTTGGCCGCCGTGCAGATGGAGACGACGATTCTGAACATCATCTTGTTCTTGATCATCGCCGTGGCCGGCTTCGGCATCCTGGCGATCTTCTTCATGATCGTGGTCGAGAAGACCCGCGACATCGGCATTCTCAAGGCGCTGGGCGCCTCGGGCCGCGGCATCATGGGCGTCTTTCTGGCCTACGGCTTGTCGTTGGGCATGGTCGGCGCCGGATCGGGACTGGTGATCGGGCTGTTGTTCGTGATCTACATCAACGAAATTGCCGGCCTCTTGGGCCGCGTCACCGGTCGCGAAATCTTCGATCCGTCGATTTATTACTTCTACAAGATCCCGACGATCATCGATCCGTTCACGGTCGCCTGGATCGTCTGCGGCGCCATGGCGATCGCCGTTTTGGCCAGCGTGCTGCCGGCCCGCCGCGCTTCGAGACTTCATCCCGTGGAGGCCTTGCGCTATGAGTGACGCTCTGCACCTCGCTTCGCCCTCGCGTGTTCCGCGGCGCCGCACCGCCGGGCCGGTCGCGGGCGGCTCGCCGGCCGACGTATCGGAACCATCGGCGGCGTCGAAACCGGCGCGGCTCGAATCGGTGCGGTTGTCGAAGAGCTATCGCAAAGGCCGCGTGACGATCCCCGTCTTGCGCGGCGTCGACATGCAGGTTCGCGACGGCGAGTTTCTGGCGATCATCGGCCAGAGCGGATCGGGTAAAAGCACGCTGTTGCACTTGCTGGGCACGCTCGACGCGCCGGACGAGGGCGAAGTGCGCTGCGACGGGCAGCGGATCGACAACCTGCCGGCGGCGAAACGCGACCAGTTGCGCAATCAGCGCATCGGCATGATCTTTCAGTTCTATCACCTGCTGCCCGAGTTTTCGGCGCTGGAAAACGTGCTTTCGCCGCTGATGATTGCTTCGGGCGCGTGGCGCTACTTCCGCAGCCGCCGCGCGCATCTGACCAAGGCGAAGGAACTCTTGGAACTGGTCGGCCTGGGGCATCGGCTCAAGCATAAGCCGCGCGAGCTATCGGGCGGCGAGATGCAGCGAGCGGCCATCGCCCGAGCTCTGGTCGCCGGGCCCGACGTATTGTTGGCCGACGAGCCGACCGGCAATCTCGATCGCTCGACGGGCCAGGAAATTCTCAAAATCTTGCGAACCTTGAACCGCCAGCAGGGCCTCACTATAGTCATGGTGACGCATGACTTGGCGATCGCCGAGCAGGCCGATCGGGTGGTGCGGCTTGTCGAAGGCCAGGTTCAGCAAGCCTGATGCCGTCGCGATAATGAATTAGCCACGGATGAAACACGGATCGAACACGGATGAAATACAAAAGCGAATATCCGTGTTTCATCTGTGTTTCATCCGTGGCTAAAGACCCACTGAACTTGAATACCTACTAAGCACATCGCCTCATGTCGCTTAAGATTTATATCAGCGGTCGTTTGTACGACAAGGAAGACGCCAAAATCAGCGTCTACGATCACGGGCTGCTGTACGGCGACGGAGTGTTCGAGGGCATTCGCAGTTACGGCGGCAAAGTCTTCCGCCTTGAAGAGCACTTGGACCGGCTCTGGGATTCCGCCAAGGCGATCTGGCTGAAAATCCCGATGACCAAGGACGCGCTTTCGCAGGCGATCTACGACACGCTCAAGGCCAACAACCTAAGCGACGGGTATATCCGGCTGGTTGTCACGCGCGGCGCCGGCACGTTGGGGCTCGATCCCAACCGCACCTCCGATCCCCAGGTGATCATCATCACCGACAAGATCGCGCTCTATCCGGCCGAAATGTACGAGCAGGGGTTGAAGATCGTCACCGTCAGCGTCGTGCGCAATCATCCCGCCGCTTTAAGCCCGCGGATCAAGTCGCTCAACTATCTGAACAATATTCTGGGCAAGATCGAGGGCATGAACGCCGGCTGCGTCGAAGCGTTGATGCTGAACACCAAGGGCGAAGTCGCCGAATGCACGGGCGACAACATCTTTCTGGTCCGCAAGGGCGAACTGCTGACTCCGCCGATCGAGGCCGGCATTCTCGAAGGCGTGACTCGCCAGGCGGTGATCGAACTGGCCAGAGCGGCGAAGATCGAAGTCCGCGAGATACCGCTGACCAAGCACGACGTGTACATCGCCGACGAGTGTTTCTTGACCGGCACGGCCGCCGAAGTGATTCCGGTCGTCAAGCTCGACGACCGCGAGATCGGCGACGGCAAGCCGGGGCCGATCACGCGCGATCTCCGCGAGCGGTTCCACAAGCTGGCCCGGTCCTGAGCTTAGGCTTGATTCGCACGAGATCCAGCACCGATGACTGGCGAAGACGTCGAACTCAGAGACGGAAGCTGGTCGCCTAACCGCAAGCGGCCGCTTGCCCTCGTTCTGGCGATCGGCGGATTGCTGCTTGCCGCGGGGTGGGGCGTTCGCGCCTATCTGACAGATTTGGCGGCGAGACCCGAGGACAATGCGGCTCCGCCTCATCCCGTGGTCAATGCGCCGTATATCCCGACTCCGGACGACGTGGTCGAACGGATGCTGGAGTTGGCCGAAGTCGGCCCCGACGACGTCGTCTACGACCTGGGCTGCGGCGACGGCCGGATCGTGGTTGCGGCGGCCAAAGAGTATGGCTGCCGTTGCTTCGGGTTCGACATCAATCCCGAGCGCGTCGCCGAGGCCCGCGACAACGCCCGGCGCGAGGGCGTCGAGCAACTCGTCGAGATCGGCCAGCGCGATATCCTGACGCTTGATCTGAGCGAGGCCACGGTCGTGACGATGTATTTGCTTCCCAAGCTGAACGCGGCGCTGATACCGCAACTGGAAAAGCTGGCGCCTGGATCGCGGGTCGTGTCGCACGAGTTCGACATCGACGGCCTCGTGCCCGACCGCAAGGCGCCGGTGCTCAAAGAGGGGAATTCTCTCGCGACGATGTTGTATCTCTACACGGCGCCGCTCAAGCATCGCAAGGCGACCAAATAGGCGCCGCGCATCGCCCGCGTTTCGATCGTCGCGGGTCAATCGGCGGCCGCCTCGCCCGCCTCAATCTTGCGTCGCTCGGCGTCGCGCCAGCGCTTCCAGCGACTGATGCGGTCGAGGGTGTTGGTGGCCGGATTGCCCGGCTCTTGGGCCACGTCGCGGCCGACGACCTTGGGCAACGCCTCTAAGGCGACGACCTGCACGCCCAAACTGTCGTCGAGCATGCCCACGAGCGAATCGACGTATGCCGGATCGGCCAAATCGCCCATCACGAGCGCGGTCTGGCGGCGGATCTCGGGATCGGCGTCGCGAGCCAACCGCTCCAAGGCCAAGGCGCCGCTCGGCGCGCCAAGCCGCGCCAGGCTTTCGGCCACCGTCAGCCGCAGCTCGCGATCGTTCGTAACCAACAGTCGTTCGAGCGGACGGATGTCTTCCAGCATGCCGGGGCGGCCCAACGCGATCACCGCGGCTTTGACCACCGGACGCTGAGAATCTTCAAGCGCGGGCAGAAGCACGTTCGCATGCCGGGGATCGGAGAACACGGCCAGGTGCTCGCAGGCCAGGCGACGGACCTCGGCCGACTCGTGGCTCAGCCCTGCATAGGCCAGGCGAACGGCCGGCTCGCGCGGATCGTTCGCCACGGCCCGCATCATCGAATTCCAGACCAGCGGATCGCTTTCGCCGACGCCCAACTCCGCCATCCGCGCCAGCGCCAGCCAGCCGAGCGGCTTCACGCGGGCCTGGTCGGCCAGCTTGGCCGCTGCCTGCCGCCGCTCGATCGGTTCGGCCGCCGTCAAGCGATCGACGGCGTCGAATTCCGGGCCGCGCTTCGCGAGCACGTCGCGATAGACGACGTCGGGCAGCACGACATGTTCGGCGATGGATAGCCGTTCGAGCACCGGCACGAGATCCGCGCCGAAGTCGTTCAACTCGCGCACCGCCAGCCGCATGGCGCCGCCGGTGGGCGGGGCCTCTTGCACGCGGCGGATGATGCTCTCGGCCGCGCGAATCCGTTCGGGCAATAGCTCCGCCGGCTCGGCGCCCGAGGTCGCCGCTTCACTCGCCGCGGCATAGTCCGTCAAGGGGTGTGTTTGGGCCCACGTCTCGCGCAATGACGCCAACATCTCCGCGCGGCGGTCGGCGGGGGCGTCGAC
>DATNEC010000110.1:0-4343 GCA_035606815.1 Pirellulales bacterium | reverse complement strand
GAGATTTTCCTGCCCGGTAAGCGCCTAGCGGGCGCCCATGAATCGGGCGTCGGCATGGGCCTGGCGATCGTCCGCAAGATCATCGACCACTACGGCGGCGAGATTTTCGTCGATTCGCAGTGCGAACCGGGAGCTGCGTTCGTGTTCTCGCTGCCAGGGGCGGCAGAATAAATGCGTTGCGCGGCGCAGCCGTAGCAAAATGCTAAGTACGCCTCAGAGCGAAGCGCGGCGGGCCGGCAATGCTTTTCGCCGCGGCCCGCCTCTTGCCCTCCCAGGGCGGCGTTTCTTAGTGCCTTTGATGTGCTTGAACATTGCGATGGATGCATGGCTTAAAGATGTATTGAAGACGTGGAAGCCATAGATGTTGTTCAGTTGTCGAAGCGACGACGCTCCCTTATCGGTTATGTCCGGGCCGCTCAACGACAGGTCGGCCTGGAGATCAGGGCGTCCTTTTAGCCACGCGGCGATGGCAAATAAATCGTCATCACGATGCAACTCGAAGTGCGCATCGCGCAGCGACCCGACATAGTTCAAGTCGGTGACGGTGTTGGCATCGACCGGGCCGGCAAATGACATGTACGTTACATGGTGAAACCAGTACATGTCGTAGTAGGGTTCAATTCGTACACTGAACCAGAGTGGCCCATACCTTTTGATTGCTAATTGCACTTGACCATGCTGTTGCAACCGTTCGATTGCTCGTTGCTCGGCCTGATCGCGCACCAGGCAAGCGCCGATCCAGATGGGCGGCGAGATTACCAGTGAGGCGGCGAGCGCGCTCCAGAGCCAAGAACGCCTCTGGCGCGAGTGGGCGGCGACCGGCGATTTCGCGTCTTCTTCATGGGTCGACTCCGGGATACAAGCCGCCGTTTCACAAAAGCGGCCCCAGAAGTAAACGGAGTAAGCCGCCGTCGTACCAAAGACGCCTCCGGCCAACGCGCCAACTAGACCGCCGCACCAATACCCCGCGACACCCGATGTGAAAATTTCCCAGGCCCGCAGCCGAACTCCTGGCGTGTCAAAAAACCAGCATGAATCGCCCCGGAAGAGTCCTGTCCACAGCGCCACCGGCCCGATCAGCGTTCCGCCCACTATGCCGCCGCCGATGGCCGCCCGCACGATGGCCCAGCAGCGAGGCAGCCCCGTGTATCGCAAGCCGACCCTTTGCATTCGGCCAATGGCCCAGAGCGTCCCAAAAAACGACCCGTACCCGCTCCAAAGCCAAAGCAAATGGTCGAAAAGTTGATCGCTCAGCACTTGCAACAGTAACAGCAGAAAGGGAATCAAAAGCAGGCTTCGCAGTCGAAACTGCAGCCAACGTCGCGTGGGCTGTGCGCCACTCGATGCTTGTGCCATTTTCGCCTCGGCAGAGGAGTTGAACGGCATGGGAGCTAAAATGTTTGCCCTTCGGCGAGACTCCGCTCTAACGCTTCATCGTAACGTATCGAGTGCGGAATTCGATCGCGTTGTCCGATTCCTCTTGCCCATTTGCCGCGAGATGGATTAGGTTGATCCAAGGGGCGGCATTTCCTGACGGTTGGATGCTTCTGGGTCGATTCCAGGGAGGGATGGCCTATGGATTTCATTAAAAAGATGACTTTCTCGCCGGGCCGGCTGGCCGGAGCAGGCGCCCTGCTGGGGCTCGTTGCGCTGGCCACGTTCGGCGAGGCCGATTGGTCGTGCGGCGCGGCGCTCGTCTTTCTAGCGGCCCTGTTGTTCGCGCTGCTCATGCTGGCCATCGTCCACGCGCCGGGCGCCGGACGGACCTTCGCCATCGGCGCAATCGCGCCCGCCGCCGCACTAGTGGTTACGCTCCGCGCGATGCTGTTCGAGGCCGGCAGCTTGGCCGAATCATTGGAGTCCGTGGCCCGCGAGCGATACCTGGTCGGCGCCGCGTGGCTGCTGGCGGCGCTCGTCGGGGCGTCGTGCGCCGGTTTGATGTCTTTGTGGTCGCTCGAACGACGCGCTGCCGCCCCAGGGCGCCGGCGCCCACAGTTCGGCTTGCGGGCGCTCTTCGTCTTGATCGCGATCGTCGCCGCCTGGGCCGCCAACTACCGCGTGCAAGCGATGCGCGCCAATGCGGAACAAGAGGCGATCTACGCGATCTCCAGAGAGGGAGCGAATGTGGTGGCCGACCGCCGCGGCGCTTACCCCTCGTGGTGTCGTTACCTGCTCGGCCCGAGCTTTCACAACACGGCCTATGGCGTCGAGTTGCCCGCCGATCGCATCAATGAAAAGACGATGAAGCGACTGGAACAGATTTCGCACCTGGATTGCTTGACGATCGCCGATCCGGCGATATCGGACGTCCAGGCGTTCGAGCTGGCCGAGCGGTTCCCCTCGCTGCGGGAAGCGCTCGCCAATGGAATTGGCCCGCGAGCGTCCGTAAGGTAGCTCCGAAGTTTGGCCCACGCGCAGTTTTCGTGCCCGGCGGTGGTTCGGCTCTCTTGCGCCGTGTAGATTGGCGTCTGCCTACGCCGATCTACCGTTCTGCCGCGAGGAACTTCACCGATGCACACTCGAATTGTCTTCGCCGCTGGAGTTCTCTGGCTGGCGATCGTCCAGGCCGGCGCCGCCGAAGAACCGCTCGATTTGGGCGGCGTCACGGAGCGGCATGTGATGATTCCGATGCGCGACGGGACGAAGCTGTCGGCATATCTTTATTTTCCGCCGGGCGATGGGCCGTGGCCCGTGTTGTACGAGCAGCGGTACGCACGGCTGACCGATCCCTCGACCCGCAAGGGCTTCGCCCGGTTGGCCGCGGGCGGATACGTGGTGGCGGCCGAAAACTTCCGCGGCTCGCAACTTTCCGAAGGCCAATGGGTCGGCTATCGCGCGCTCGGCTGGGGCAAGCTGCAGGACGGCTACGACACGGTCGAATGGCTGGCCGCGCAGCCCTGGAGCACGGGCAAGATCGGCACGTTCGGCAGTTCGCAGGCCGGGTTCGCGCAGAACTTTCTGGCCGTCGCCGGGCCGCCGCATTTGACTTGCCAGTACATGATCGATACCGGCTTGAGCCTGTTTCACGAGGGCTACCGGATCGGCGGCGCGACCAAGCCCGAGCGATTCAAGACGATGGCGGCCGTCTGCCGCGACCCGGAAGACAATCGCCGCTTGATGGACGCGTGGTTCGCGCATCCGACCTACGACGATTACTGGGCCGACGAGGACTGCACGCGCTGGTTCGAGAAGATGAACGTGCCCTGCTTCACCATCGGCAGTTGGTACGACTACATGTGCGTCGGATCGGTACAAAGTTTCATCGGCCGGCAACACCGCGGCGGGCCGAACTCTCGCGGGGCGCAGCAATTGCTGATCGGTCCCTGGCTGCACGGGCGATTCAAGGACATCAATCGCACGGGCGAGCTGGAGTATCCCGAAAACGCCCGCTTTCCCACGGAAGCGCACATGCTCCGCTGGTTCGATCGCTATCTCAAGGACATCGATAACGGCGTCGAGCGCGAGCCGGCGGTCCGTTACTACGTGATGGGCGCCGTGGGCGAAGCGGGCGCGCCGGGCAACGAGTGGCGAACGGCCGACGATTGGCCGATCGCCGCGGAGCCGACTTCGTATTACCTGCAAACCGGCGGCGGCTTGTCGCGCGAGCGGCCCGAAACGGACGAAGCCGGCCCGCAGGCGGCGACCGAGTTTCTCTCCGATCCAGAACATCCGGCGAGCATTCCGAGCATCGCGTTTCCGGGAGCGGCCGATGCCCGCAAGTTCGAGGAGCAAGCCGAGGTCCGCACCTTCACCAGCGACGCGCTTGTCGAACCGGTGGAATGGACCGGAGTGGTCAAGGCGGAATTGTTCGTCGCCTCGTCGGCCCGCGACAGCGACTTCATCGTGCGCGTCAGCGATGTCTATCCCGATGGGCGTTCGATCCTGATCATGGATATGATTCGCCGCGCCCGTTACCGCGAGGGTTTCGATCGGGAAGTCTTCATGGCGCCGGACGAGGCATACCGGATCGCATTCGACGTTGGTTGGTTGAGCCAATCGTTCGCCGCGGGGCACCGCATTCGCGTGACCGTGGCCAGCACCGGCGCCCCATTTTACGAGCCGCAACCCAATACGGGCGAACCGGCGACGATCGACCCGCCCGAGCGCCGCGTGGCGGCGGAAAACCGCGTGTTTCACAACCGCCGGCACGCGTCGCGCGTGATGGCCCCGCTGCCCGCCGATCGGTAAACGGCCGGGGGGCGGGCGGGCGACGCATCCGAGCTGCGCTGAGGCGGGAGTTCCGGCGTTTCACGAGCACGTTGCAAAGTTGCTTCAGCCGGCAAAGTTTATCGCAATCGCCAGAAAGGGGGCGATATTCGTTCCCCGGCGCCGGCTTTCTGATG
>DATNEC010000086.1:0-2644 GCA_035606815.1 Pirellulales bacterium | reverse complement strand
GTTCACACCAACGCGGGCCACGGCATGGGTTCGCAGTGGATGTTGACCGGCTACCAGCCGACCTTGGAAGTCAACGACAATATCTATCCGTCGTGCGGCTCGGTCGTGTCGAAGTTGCGCGGCAGCAACGCGCCGGGCATTCCGCCCTACGTCACTTTGCCGCGCGCCCAGTCGTTCACCAAGGCCGCCTATCTCGGCGCCTCGTACAACCCGTTCTCGCCCGAGAGCGATCCGAACTCCGACGGTTTTGAGGTCCGCAATTTGCGCCTGCCCGGCCGCATCGACGGCGACCGGCTGCGCCGCCGCCACCAGTTGTTGAGCGGCCTGGACGACTTGCGGCGCGATTTGGACTCCGAAGGCTCGATCGCCGGCCTCGACAAGTTCTACGCCGACGCGCTGGAAATCGTGACCAGCGACAAGGCGCGGCACGCCTTCGATATCAAAAAGGAAGAGGCCGCCTTGCGCGACGAATATGGCCGCAACGACCTGGGCCAAAGCTGCCTGCTGGCCCGGCGGCTGGTCGAGGCCGGAGTGACCTACGGCTCGGTGCAAGCGGGCGGCGGTTGGGACACGCACGGCGACAACTTCAACGCCCTGAAAAAGAACTTGCTGCCGAACTTCGACCGGGCCGTTGCGGCGCTGGTCACGGACATTCATCGCCGCGGGCTGCAAGACAAAGTGTTGGTGATGGCGATGGGCGAATTCGGCCGCACGCCGCGGATCAATCCGGGCGCCGGCCGCGATCACTGGCCCGGCGCCATGTCGGTGCTGTATGCCGGCGGCGGGCTACGGATGGGCCAGGTCATCGGCACGACCGACACGCGGGCCGAATACCCCACCTCGCGCCCCTGTTCGCCCGGCTGCATCCTGGCCACGATGTATCACGTGCTGGGGATCGACGTTCATCACCCGTTCTACGACCCCGCCCAACGACCGCTGCCGGTGTTGAGCGAAGGCCGGGCGATCGAAGAGTTGATCTAATTCGATGATTTGCAGACCTAAAGTTAAGCTGCCTTCGATCGTTTGGCTTAGGCCGCTGGCTTTTACCGCGGCGCTATGCCTCGCCTTGCCAGCCGCGGCCCGCGCCGAGTTGCCGTCGATCCGGTTGAACCGCATCAAGCCGCTGGGGGCCGCGGCCGGGACGACGGTCGAGTTGGAGATCGCCGCGGCCGACGGCGACGACGGCAAGCAGTTGATTTTCGACCACCCGGGTCTGCGAGCGGAGCCGATTGCGGCCGACCGCTTCAAGGTTTCGATCGCCGCCGACGTGCCCGAGGGCACGTACGACGTGCGCTTGCTCGGCCGCTTCGGAATCAGCAATCCGCGACTGTTCGCCGTCTCGCACGGGCTCGCCGACGTGGCGGAAAAAGAGCCGAATAACTTGCCGGCCGAAGCCCAGCCGGTCGCGGTCAATTCGGCCCTCGCCGGCGCGTGCGACGGCAACGGCCAGGACTTGTTTCGCTTCGCGGCCCGCAAGGGGCAGCGGCTGTCGCTCGATTGCCAGGCCGGCAAACTCGACAGCGAGATGGATGCTTCGATGACCGTGTTCGACGCCCAAGGCGCCCCGCTGGCCTCGAACAGCGACTACCACGGCCGCGACCCGGCGATCGACTTCATCAGCCCGGCCGACGGCGAATACCTCGTCGAGGTCCACGATCTGTCGTACCGCGGCGGTTATCCGTACCGGCTGATGATTACCGATCGGCCGCACGTGGAGAACGTCTTTCCGCGCGTCGTCGAGCCGGGCAAGCCCGTTGAATTGACGGCCTTGGGGTACAACTTCGGCACGGCCGGGCAGCCGTCGGCCTGGAAGCTCGATGAGCGGCCGCTGGAGGAATACCGCTTCACGTTCACGCCGCCCGCGCCTGCCGACGCGGCCGGGGTGTTCCGCTTCATCGAACATCCGACCGACCACACGGTGCTGCCGACCGCGGCGACTTGCACGCTCAACGGGTTTCAGGTGCGCGTGCCCTTGGCCCCCGGCTCGGCGCCCGCGATCACGCTGATGGCGGCCGACGGCCCGGTGACGCTCGAGCGGGAGCCGAACGAAAGCGCCGCGCAGCCGCAAACCCTGGCGCTGCCAGCGACCGTCAGCGGCCGCTTCGATCGCCCGCGCGATGCCGATTGGTTCGAGTTCACGCCGTCGGAAGCGGGCCGCTACGAGATTCAAGCCTACTCCGAGCGAATCGCCGGTCAGGCCGACCCGTTCGTCGTGGTTTCGGACGATCAGGGCAAGCGGCTGAGCGAGTTCGACGACTTCGGCCATCGCACGAACGCCTTCGACGGACATCTGCGCGATCCGGTCGGTTCGATCGAACTGACCAAAGACCGCAAGTACCGGCTGCTCGTGCAAGACCGCTACAGCCGGGGCGGCGCCCGGTATCAATACGTGCTGACCGTGCGGCGCTCGCAGCCCGACTTTTTCGTGGCGGCCATCCACGGCGCCAACCCCGGCCCGGCGGGGATGAACATCTGGCAAGGGGGCGCCGCATACTTGGATCTCGTGATCCATCGCGAGGACGGCTACGGCGAGCCGGTGACCGTTTCGGCCGAAGGACTGCCGCCCGGCTTGCACGCGGCCGAGGTGCAAATCGCCAACGACACGCGAGCTCCGTTCGTCCTCTGGGCCGACGCCGGCGCGGCG